>NZ_JAHQVH010000046.1:0-49711 GCF_019052435.1 Bacteroides sp. MSK.20.12
GTCTTGACTTTCTTATTTACCGGGCGTAAAAAATCTGTTTTTTTATATACCTTTGCAATATACCAATTAGCTGACAACAGATATGATATATACAAAAATAAAGACATAAAGAGATTTTTCAGAAACATAAATATGTTTCTGAAAGAATAGAAACGGGGTGAAATCTGCATAGATTTCACCCCGTTTTGTTTAATATATTCGCGTTTTATTAGTGAATTACCCAAAATATCGTTTATTATAAATGTAAGACCCGTTTATAATAAACTGTTCCCCATTTTATTATAAACGTCTCATGAGTTTATTAATGTCTTGTATAAGAAAAAGAAAATAACGTAAAGGTAGTAATGGTATCAACGAGACAAACACAAATATATCTACACATTTATAGTAATGAACGACCTTTACAATTTGATTCTTTTTTATAGTTTATTCCTTTGGATATCGAGCGTAAAAGAACCGATCTTAATGGGAATTATTTAGTTAATGAACGAATACATTCCACTTCTTCCGCCCAACCCAGTTCACGATCAATAGTAACCGGATCAAAAGTATCTGCCTGCTACATCTCCATTTGGTTGATTGCCGTGCTCGGAATAAAATCACACCCACGAAGCCATCCCCATTGCTTATACCACTCATTAGCCTGCTCTTTTGTCCAAACTTCACGAACAGAAACAGTTTTCTGACTACAGGCAATCAACATAATACCAATAAAAAATGAGAGTAATATCTTTTTCATATAATCGTTTTACTTCAATACAATTACAAGGAGTCAATCGTATCACTTCACCGGCTTTTTCATTTGCACGATATTTTGAAAATAGCAACGCACCTTTGACAAGGTTATCTTGTAATCTCAAAAGGTACCCGAACTGAAACACCCGTTTTCATTAGTTCAGTGATATTAGGAAGAACGCGTTTCTTAAAGGATTCCCAACCACGATTGTCCATTTGTGTCCAACCTGCTTCTGCCAGTGCAAAAGCACGTGGATATGTCATGTATGTAGCACGATTTATATCGATAATGGCTTCCCCCCATAATGGTCCCATTACTCCCCAAATATGCTTCTGTGCCTCCAAAGGACGACCATATCCAGGATCTAATTTATATGCACGTTCTAATGTGGTAATAGGCATCCCCCAATTATTATATTCCGGTAATTCTCCCTTATATTGTGGATAATCAAAATATGTATATTCGCTAGGGGCCATAATTACATTGTGTCCTTTCTTGGCAGAAAAATCCAGCCCTGTTGGAGTCATACCTTCACGCCAATTGACTAACGTTACATCTTGAGGATATGGGAATAGATAATCGTCAGCAGGCGGATACACATTGTTCAATTCAAGCCACAATATTGGTTTCTTTCCATATTTGCGAACAGATCCTAAAATATTTTCAAAAAAAGGAATCATCAACTGAGAAGGCTTGGTATATTTTCTCTTTTCCATCAAAGTACGACACAAATCACACTGTGCCCAATTCTTAGGTATATCAGCCTCATCACCTCCTAAATGAATTAACGGAGATTTAAACATCTTAGCAACTTCTCCAATTATATCATCCATCACAGCATAAACCTCCTCGTTACCGGCACAAAGCATCATGTGACCTGTCTTACCTATAATTTTTTCAGTTTGACGCTGATGAATACAAGCCAAATTTGGATATTTTGACAATAAAAAAACCGTATGTCCCGGCATATCTACTTCTGGAATCACTTGTACATGACGCATAGCTGCATAATCTACCAATTCCTGAATATCCTTTTTGGTATAGAATCTTGCACCTGCCAGACTAGGATGACTTTCAATCCAAATACTCCAACCGTGATCATCTGTCAGATGAAGTTGTAATACATTAAATTTGTATTTAACCATTTGGTCAATATAGAATTTAATATCATCAATAGGTAAAAAGTTACGTGCCGGGTCAAGCATCAATGCACGATAATCAAACCTCGGACAATCATCAATTTCAACAGATGCTATTGTTTTTTGTTTTGTAGCACAAATATCACCCGCCAAAATCTGATCCAAAGTCATCAATCCATAAAATACAGCAGCAGAAGTAGCTCCTTTAATTACCAATCTCTTTTCATTTACACTCAATTGATAATGCTCTTTTGTTTTTAAAGATTTATCAATCAATAGCTGTACTACTGATTTTGAGCTCTCTGTAGAACGTTTCACATTGATTCCGAATCTCTTATTAAAAATAGAAGAAAGCGTATTCAACTCAAACTCCAAACTATCAGTCTCAATATAACAATTGACTTGATTCTCTAACACCAACACCATGTCTGAATCTGATGTGACCTTATTGGGCATCGGAATCAATGCAGAAAGATTATCTTGTGCATAGATACAACAAGGTATCATCAAAAGCAGAAATAAAGCCACATTCAGAAACTTATTTTTCATAATACTTAATAAATATTTTTCCATTTATTCGTTGTTGTAAATTCTTTTTTAATTATCAGAAAAAGACGACAAATTTTATTGGGTGTATTATCTTTCTCTTATTTCAATAGTCCTTCCACCATTACAGGAAAATGATCTGAAGAGTACTTATTATACTTTATATCATCATCAATGGTGTGATAAGAAAGTATTTTTATTTTTGGAGTCACAAAAATAAAATCTATGCGCTTAGCTGTTTTTCCAGTTTTGTCATAGGCATAAAAACTACCGGACGGTCCTTTAGGAGGCGTCAGAGTACATTCATACGAATCCTGTAATAAACTATCTTTCAGGAGAAGTTGTATCGGTTCTTCGTCCGGAGTGGCATTAAAATCACCGGTGCAAAAGGTTGGTCTACCTTTTGCGATTTTCCTTACCTGTTCCAACAACATGAACGAAGATTGTCGTCTTGCTTCTGTTGCTTCATGATCCGTATGCGAATTAAACACATAGAATTTCTTCCCAGTCCGGAGGTCTTTAAAATATCCCCAAGTGCAAATCCGACGACAGCGTGCTCCCCAACCATAAGAAGGTATATCCGGAGTTTCCGAATACCAGAAATCACCATGTTTCAACACCTTAAAGCGATCTTTTTTATAGTAAATGGCACAATGTTCTCCTTTATTATCCCCGTCACGGTCACGACCGATATAAGAATATTCGTTCAGAATCATCATATCCTTTAATTGAGAGGTACGCCCTTCCTGTATGGCAAACATATCGAATTTATTCCGTCGCACAACATCTACCAATGCGTTCAGACGGACTTCCCAAGCCTTATCCCCCTTGTCTCCTTTGGTACGGATGTTATAAGATGCAAGGCGAATAATATCTTCTGGTTTCGTTTTGTCTAAGTTGAAAGATTTTGCCGGAAGACCTCCGGCAAAAAATAAAATCAAAAGTAGAAAATAATATTTCTTATTTATAGAACACTTCATATTACAAATCATTAAATATCAATTTATTTACTCCATTTAAATACCGGATAGCCGTTGCCTCCTTCTTTCCAAAGAGAAGAATCCCAGTTTGTGACAGTGTTTTTCAGCTCGTTAGCAGATTTAGCTACTCCCTGAAAACTACTACCGGACGGTGATGTCTCATCTGATACGGTAAATATAGTTTCTCCTGCTTTCAGAATCATACCGTCATAAGCATAGCAGTTTTCAGCAGTAACATTATTGTTATGTCCTCCCACTATACGTCCTATTTTTGCCTGGTTTGAATTGTTTAACAAGGTATTACTCCATGCCACACAATTCTTGATATTTAGTGTTCCGCTATCCATATTACCGACTATACCTCCAACCCAGCCGCCTTTAGTAGCACTGATGTCACCACTTACATAACAATTTTCAATATATGAAGTCGTGTTGCCAGCATGGAACCTTCCGATAATTCCACCTGCTTTGCCGTTATCAGTATTTATCTGATCAATAATAGTAGCAGTGGTATAGCAGTTCTCAATACGTCCATTACCGCCGAAGATACCACCAATTCCGCCTGCTGCTCCCGACCCTTTCAGTATTCCGGTAGTATAACAGTTAATGATTTTACCTGTGAATCCTACCGCACCGCTATTTAATCCTACATAACCGGCTATAATACCGATACCTTGGTTAGTAGATGAGATATTTGCATCGACAAATCCTACATTCTTACATTCTCCACACAATACGCCAAAGAAACTGGGATAAGAACCGGAGTCACAAGTCAGATTTCTAATTACATGATTGCGTCCATCAAAAATTATCCATTTCTCGTACGGACCATCTCCATTTAAAGGCGTCCACTTGATCCCCTGCATATCAATATCCGCACTCAAAACAAAGTAGGTCGTTTGTTTTCCAATAAGGACTTTGCTCATGTTCTGAATATGGGTGGTATTAGCAATCACATAAGGATTATTTTGAGTCCCGTCTCCACTAGCAAAATCACCTTCTGGTTCATTGTCATGTCCTCCATAACTAGCATAATCTCCTCTATCCAGTTGCCACTCCAAAATAGGGAATCCCATATCTATATTCCCAACATTATGCCATGGAGTCCCCCAATTGGCAATTCTATTCTGCAAAGTCAGGACACTTTCGCCTACTCCATCATATTTTCCTGCCGAAACGGAACCTGCATTATCCTCCGGAGCAAATCCTGTACAAATCATATCCTCCCATGCATAACATTCAGATGCGACAGGATCCGCCTGATGCCCACTTTCACCTTGAGACAAAACTCCACTAATACGTCCTGATTTGGCAGCGGGTCCCGTTATTTTCCAGTTCCAGGCAACACAGGCAGTTATTTTTGCTCCTTCGGAAGGAAGGGCAGCAATACCACCCACTGAATTGGCACCAATTAATACACCTGTAGAGTAGCAATACGACACTTCGCTGTTTTCATACATAGAACCTACAATACCTCCACATTCATCTCCTGTAGATATAACCTCTGCTGTAGAATAACAGTTTTTGATATAACAAATCTGTCCTCCATACGGTCTACCCATACGGGAAGCTATTCCACCAGCATACTTTCCTTTCACTTTTCCGGAGACGTAACAGTTTTCCACCTGCCCTGTCTTCTCTACAGCGTTCGGAGCTTTCACTCCGATATAACCGCCGATAACCCCTGCCCCACTATTAGTAGCTGCTTCTACATGGGCATTATAGAAACCGACATTTTTACAAGTCCCGGCCAAAATACCAAAAAAACTAGCATACGCTTTGTCTGTACAGGTGAAATTCTTTATAATATGGTTATTTCCATCAAAATAGATATAATAGTCACCGTTTGAGTTCAATGGTTCCCAATTAGATACAGACTTCATATCAATATCAGCCCCCAACTGAAAGTAAATCATCTTTCCTTTCACCAAGGCTTCACTCATATTCTGAATCTGTATCACATCCATAACGAGGTAGGGTTTGTTCATTGTTCCATAACCTTTTTCAAAAAGCCCGCCTGCTCCGTCACCCTCATCTCCGTCATCTATGTCTGTGTTTCTATCCGGCGGAATACGGCTATAGGAATCCATCGGATTAAAATCAGAGCATGAGAAAGATAAAACAGCCATCCATAAAATGGTCCAATATCTCATTACCGAATATGTACTTATATGATAAAATTTGTTTTTCATAATCTTCATTTTTATTTTAGATTTCTACTACAATCACCATAGGATAATGATCGGATAAAGAACTGACAATAGTGCGGGTAGAAAGCACCGTAGCATGTTTCACAAAAATAAAATCAATTCTGGTCTTTTTAGAAGGAAATGTAAAAAGAGCACCATGCTGAATGGTTGCTTCCCGATACGCATCTTTCAATATACCACTTTGGCAAATCGTAGTGGCTATTTCGGGAGCATCAGGAGTCGCATTAAAGTCGCCGGTACAAAATGCGGGAGTATTGTCTTTTGCTTTATCGGAAACTGCATCCACCAGCATTTGACATGCATGTTTTCTGGCATTATCAGCCAAAGGCATGTGAGTTTCAAAAAGATAAAATTCTTTTTGAGTCTTGCTATCCTTGAATTTTCCCCATACACAGAAACGTTTGAAATTTGTTTCATCCCATCCGTTGGAAGGAATTTCCGGAGTTTCGGAAAACCAGAAACGTCCGGCATCCAGTAATGTGTAGCGGCTCTTCTTATATAAAATGCCACTCATCTCTCCTGCCTTATTATCGTCATTTCCAGTGTCACGACCATAAGCGAGAATCTGATAATCACTCGCAAGTTGAGTTCCTAAGTAGGAACGTTGTTCCCAACTGGCTTCTTCGAATCCACAAATCTCAAAATCGTAGTCTTTGATTAATTGTGCCACACGTTCCCGTCGGTTAGTCCATCCTGTACCAGTCTCCACCTGTAAGTTATAAGTTGCTACACGCATGGACGTTTCAGTCACGGGGTCTTCGTCTTCCTCGCCATCTCCTGTATCCCACGTGAAATCAGGATAGTACAATGAATTGTCTTTATTATCTTCACAACTGCTGGCGAAAACAGAGAATATGAAGGTAATCAATGTGTATATTACTATTTTTTTCATAAATCTATTATTTATATCTTTTATACTTGTTATTCATTCCATCCCGGATTCTGGGTTACGACACCATTAGATAAGGTTATTTCCTGTCTTGGTATCGGATATAGATAATCACGGTTCTCATTCCAGGTACGGTCGATCCAACTGTAACACAATAAATTGCCATAATTACCTTCTGACAATGAGGTGCCGCTTCCATCGGAAGCCAATTTTACATACGTCACACTTCCAACATTGGGTTGCGAAGATGTGGTGTAGAAACAGACATCATTTGTTCCGTCTCCATCGATATCATACGCTTTATTGATAGCTGTAGCAGGAAGATAAAATCCTTTAAAAGATTGGGCCATACATTGCCCCTCTTTCCAGCGCATCAAATCATAATAACGGAAGCCTTCCATGACCAACTCTATCGCACGTTCCCGTCGGATTTCCAGAATCACCCCTTTATTATCTCCTGTGATATTCACATAACCGGTTTCCGGAGCACACATATAAGGGTCCGGAGAAAGGTTTGCTGCGTTCATATTCAGTTTTCCCGTAACTCCTGCACGTGTCCGCAATTTGTTTACCGTATTGTCGATATCAGTTTGCGTCAGTGTTCCTAATTCTGCCTTTGCTTCGGCATAGTTCAAATAAACTTCTGCCAATCTGAACAGAGGAAGGTCATTGCTTGAATCACCTGTATAGCTCATATTATCATTTGCATATTTCAGCAGGTGGTATCCGGTCATCGTGACATTCATATTTATATTTGAAGTACGGATTGTTTGCGCTAAACGCGGATCACGATTGACTATTTCATCCTTGAACTCCATTGTTGCATAATTGGGTTGGTCGGTGAAACGGTTGCCATTCTTCATTAAATAATAATTGACCAGTTTTTTCGAAAGTCCGGGACGGCCTAATGTCGGAGAATTCTCAAATGCCTGTACTTTATGAACCAGACTCAAATCATTATTATAATCCCTTGCCAATATGATTTCCGCATCAATCGCATTCTCTGATTTAAAGAGATTACGATAGGACTGTGAGCCGGATTGATACAATGAATATCCTCCGGAAGCAGTCATAATTTCATTAGAGGCACTTACACAGTCATTCAAGTATTTCTCATAATCACCCAATCCATGATATTTACGATAAGTACCTTCAAATAATCCTACACGTGACTTCAATGCCTGGGCAGTCCACCAGGTTACACGATAAAGTTCTTTTGTCCGGTTGGTTTCTTTAAAAACCTCTATGGCAAAATTAAGATCTTCCATTATCTTTCCCATCACAAATTCGCGTGAATCCCTGGCTTTGTATAAATCGGCATCATCCGAGCCGAGTACTTTATCGTACCAAGGTACATCTCCAAAACGTTTCACCTTTTCAAAATAGAAATAAGCACGGAAGAAGCGTGCCAGGGCTTCATATTTGTCGCGCACTTTCTGGTCTTTACAGTTTCCCAGATTATCCAATAAAAAATTAATAGATCGCAGTGCACTCCAACTCCATCCTCCACCCGTTTCCGGAATGACACGTTGTCCGCTAACTTCATCGTCCAAAGGTGATACGATCAACACATCAGCATTATCCTTGTAAATATCGCCATCACCCGGGAAGTTATTCAAATAGAATTGATTACTGTACAACTGTAATTGCTCTTCATTCGTAAAATAATCCTTAGTCGTCAAGCGATCTTTCGGATTTATATCCAATATGTTTTCACAAGAAGCAAATAACAACGACAGACCAACAGTCGCCCACAATGTATATTTCATTATTTTCATACTATATTCCTTTATATTCGTTATTATCAGAATGTTATATCTACACCAAAAGAGTATGTCTTTGCCCAGGGATAAATATTTGCGTCACTTTTACTTGTTTTCCAGCTGTTACTTGCCGATGCTTGTTCCGGATCAATATAATCGGAATGTAGCTTAGTAAATGTCAGCAAGTTCTCACCACTAAAGTAAACACGTATTTTCTCGAAACCTATTTTAGAAAGCCATTTATCCGGCAATGTGTAACCAATAGAAAGATTCTTCAACCGACAATAAGCGAGGTTCTGCAAATACTTAGTATTAACCACTGCTAATTCACGATTACTTCCGAGAGCCACATATCCTCTGGGACGTGGGAAATAAGCATCTGTATTTTCTTCACTCCATACCTGGCTCATAAAGTCGGAAGGAATAAAACTAGCGTATGGTCGGGAATAAGGTCCCCAAAACATGGACGTTTCAGCACCAGGATACCAATTTTGTTTGCCAATGCCCTGAAAAAGAACTGAAAAATCAATTCCATACCAATCTGCAGAGATTCCGAAATTATAATTATAGCGCGGCAATGAGTTACCGATCACTTTCATGTCTTTCCGGTCATTAGCCGATGTTGTCTGCTCAATCTTGTTGTTACCATCCAAATCGACAAATTTGAGGTCACCGGCATGAAGTCCATTATCCAAAGCGCTTGCATTAATCATTTGGTTAACGAACGATTGGTCTACTTTATAATTCCTTGCTTCTTCATCCGTTTTAAAATAACCGTCTACTACGTATCCCCATATTTCGCCTAACTGCTGTCCTTCGTAAGGATCGGTCAGCGTCCGGTTGGGATTATCATATTTTGTCACTTTGGAGGTGTTATCTCCGATACCAGCCATTACCCGGTAGTTGAAAGGCTTGCTTGCCAAAGTAAAACTATCTCCCCAAGTAATAGATGCTTCCCACCCTTTCGTACGCAAGTCTGCCACATTCATTCTGGGAGAAGAGGCACCATATACGCCAGGCAAAGTCTTTCCTGCCATCAACATATCTTTGGTATCACGAATATATGCATCAAAAGATACATTCAAACGATTATTAAGAAAACCCAAGTCCAAACCTATATTTTTTGTGATTACAGTTTCCCAGGTCAAATCGGTAGAGTTCGGAGCTGACTCATAGGCATAATCGCCTTTCGTAGTATCTCCGAAAGCATAGTTCATTACCGCTCCGGTATTAATCAGTTGCAGATAGTCATAATAGCCTACTGTTTTCTGATTTCCCAATGATCCGTAAGACAGTCTTAGTTTCAGATTACTTACATAGTTTTTGGCTTGTGTAAAGAAGGCTTCTTCACTGACACGCCATCCGGCAGAGAATGACGGGAAGAAACCGAAACGATGTCCTCGACGAAAACGGGAACTACCGTCATAACGTCCGCTGGCTTCAAATAGATAGCGGTCTTTATATCCATAATTCAAACGATAGAAAAAACCAAGAATCGCATATTCCTCTTGTCCTCCGGTTATGGATATATCATCACCTTTTGCCAGGTTAAAATCATCGAGAGATTCAGAGAGTAACCCGTTACGTTTCATTCCCAGTTTCTTGAAATACTTATAATCATAGTTACCTCCCACAATGACCTTTACCGAATGTGCATTTGCGAAGGTATTGTCATACGTTCCGTATAAGTTGAAAGTTTGGCGTATCTGGTTGTTTTGTATTTCCGACAAATAATTGCCTCTGGTACGTCCGTTATCCATTGTGATTGTTTCTCCCGGATTTCTGGAGTATAATACATCTACGGAACGATTCAAATTCTGCTGGTTGTAATGTGCCCAGCTGTAATTTGCACGAACCTCAAAATGCTTGATGGGTTTCAATACGGCTTCGAACGTAGTTACAAACTCATATTCACGATCCTGGTTATGGTGGCCGCCATTCAATAATACGGCACTAACACCATCTGCCACTTCTCCTGTATCTGTCAGACCTGTTCTATAAACCAGGGTTCCATCCGGATGCATCGGCACAATACTTGCCAAAGCATGCCGCCCGGCTCTGGTGAAAACGTCATTTACTCCCGATAGCCCCGGATAAGTATATTCAGAATGATAATAAGAAGTATTGTTACTTAATTCAAACCAGGAAGTAATATTGGCAATGATCTTTGAACGGAACGTATATTTCTTAAAACGGTCCGGATCTATTCTGATAATTCCTTTCTGATTATAGTAGTTGCCTGATAGCATGTACTTCACTTTTTCGGTTCCTCCTGAAACCGTCAAGTTATGTTCCCAAGTGGGGCGGGTATTATCAAACAAACAATTATACCAGTCAAAGTTGCCATAATATTTATACTCTCCGTTTTTTTCTACCACCCATGGTCGGGAAGGATCTTCCACTTTATCATTACGGCGAATCCATAATTCATGGTAATCTTCTTGGGTATAATGTGTATAAGGGACGCCCTGATATGTTTTGTAGAACATATCATTGATACCGGCCGAATAATAACCACGCGTCTCAAAATCCGTAGAAGTTGTCGTTTCACCAAAACTAAAACGACCGTTATAGCTGACATTGGTCTTTCCTATCTTTCCATTCTTGGTTGTAACCAAAATAACTCCATAAGCAGCACGGGCACCATATACGGCAGCAGCCGAAGCATCCTTCAAAACGCTGATGGATTCTACGTCATTGGGGTTTACCTTATTTATATCTCCCTCGATTCCATCAATAATAGTCAGAGGTGCTGCATCCGCACTAATGGAGTTGACTCCACGGATATTGAAGCTTCCCCCTTGTCCGGGACGTCCCGAACTAAAGTTTACGTTCATATTCGGTACAGAACCTTGCAGAAGCTGTGATAAGTTAGCAGCAGAACGGGTCGTCAGTTCATCACCCGAAACGATAGCAACGGCACCAGTCAGGTTTACTTTCTTTTGCGTACCATATCCCACCACTACCACTTCTTCCAGTGTCTTACTATCTTCGCGGAGAACTACTTGGGATAGATTTCTGCTGGTAGCAGCGTAATTAACCGTAATATATCCGATGTATGATACTGTAATCGTACTGTTTTCGGGAACATTAGCCAAAGTATAACGTCCGTCTACATTCGTTATTGTACCCAAAGAGCTGCCTTGCACCATCACACTGGCGCCAATAATCGGCTCTCCTTTTTCATCGACTACCCGACCGGATATATTTCTTTTGTTCGCATTACTGGTCTGTTGTTCAGAATCCGTAACTTTCTCCTTCAAATAAATTTTTGTTTTTCCGATCTCATAGTTTACGTTAGTACCAAGAAACAAATCATTCAGAACTTTAGATAGTTCCTGATTCTTTGCTTCTACCGTCACTATTCGATCCGGATTGACGATCGTACGGCTATAAGCCACCGTAAGACCTGTTTGCTGTGTAATAGCAGAGAATACTTTCTCCAGCTTTACTTGTTTAAGATTCATTGTCACCTTTTGGGCAGAAGCGGAAACGCTTATGATAATCCCCAGCAACAATACGAGCAGAACTTTGTGTTTCATACTACTTGCTTTGATTAAAGTTAAACTTAGATTTAAAATCTCATTTATGCTTAGTAGACACACAAGTCAAAAAAGCGGGTGAGAGAAAAAAGAGTTTTTTTGCATAAACCTAATTTATTTCATAACATTCTTATCCTAAAACAGTAAAGGCTGCGTATATACACAGCCTGTCCTCATTCTATTATCCTATCCAGTATATTTTACTTCTTTCCGTCCTATTTCATTCGGACTGTCACTTCTTTCCGTCCTTCATCATATTCAAATTTTACCGGCGCAATCTTTTCCAAATCCTGAAGCACCTTCTCCAGTATCGTATTATCCGAGGTCAACGTATATACATATTTCGATGCCTGCTCATCCTCTATCTTAAAGTTTACATTATACCAGCGGTTCAGAACCTTGACCACTTCTGCCAGAGGAGTATCTTTAAAAGAAATCACATTGTCTTTCCACATTGAGACTTGCTTTGAATGATCGTTCTTGATTATCCGGCACTGGTCACTTTCTTTATTATATATCAGTTTTTCACCCGGCAGTAACGGGTATTCTTTTGCAGAGGAGAGAGTCAGGTTTACATGTCCTTCATCCAGACAGATCACAATGTCTTTATTCTCCGGGTAGGCTTGTACATCAAAAGAAGTACCCAGTACATGAACGGAAGGTCCGTTCAGATTAACAATAAACGGACGTTTTTTATTCTTGGCTACCACGAAATAGGCTTCTCCCACCAAGAAAACTTCCCGCTTACTCAATCCGAACTTTTTAGGATACTTCAACCAAGAATCTGAATTGATATAAACTCGTGTCCCGTCTTGAAACATCATCTGTATCCGCTCTCCTTTGGCAACACGAATTTCCTCATACTCCGTAGTGCCGAATAAATCCACCCGGGAATTGATCTGTAAATAAAGACCTATCAGGAAAATAACGGGAATCAAGATTGCAGCCACACGGAAGCAGATACGTTTGATCTGTTTGCGTGATATGTTCTTTTGGATCTGATGGTACATCTTTTCTGAAGGTATAGTATGGTCCACATATATTTCTGCCGTTTCGGCTTTTAAATATTCTGCCTCCCGAGTCATCACAGCATCCAGGTAAGTGTTCCCTTCTTCTGTGGCAAACCATTCCGCCACAAATTTTGCATCCTCCGGTGTAGCAACTCCGGCAAGCACTTCTTCTATTTGTTTATCAGTGGGTCGATTCATTCTCTTTTTATCTTAAATAGTGGACACTTAAATATGTCATTAGTGTGACAAAAGTAACAATTATTAGCATTTTACTTAAATGAATACGTAGCATTTTCAATGCTTCCGTATAATGCGTTTTGACTGTATTAACAGACAGATTCATCCGTTCGGCTATTTCCTGATTCGTTAGTTCCTCTTTCACTTTCATCAAACAAATACTGCGTTTCTGTGGCGGAAGCATATCTACCGCTTTATAAAAAGAGGCCATCAATTCTTTCTTCTCCAGATTTTCTATCAGATTATCTTCGTAGACAGGCGTCGATTGTGCTATCTCATAGTTCTTGCTGATTGCACTATTCTCATTACGAATCAGATTTAAGACATGATTTTTCGTCATAGTGAACAGATAGTTTTTAAGGCTGATTCCTACATGTAGTTCCGACCTAAATTCCCATAAACGAGCAAAGACATGTTGCACTACATCTTCTGCCATGTCTGCATTCATTAAATAACGGTAAGCTAATACATATAGCAGCTTATGATATCTGTCATAAGCCTGTGTAAAAGCTCCTTTATCTCCTTTTTCTATGAAGGAAAAGAGCTTCTCGTCATCTGTATTAGTATATTGAGCTGATTTATCTAACATTCCTTGGATTTTGTTTAATTGTTTTTCCAAAAGAACAAAAGGCGTATTACAATTAAGTGTCTTTCACAAAACAAAAGTAGTAAAATTTAGAAAAGGTGGTGCATATTCCAATAAAAAAAGTCCCCGATTAACAATCCCCCATTAAAAAGAGGAACCGTTAATCAAGGACTACTCCACTAACTAATTAACAATGTATTATAATTGATAGGTAACAATTCTTTCTTCGGGTGAATCGATCCAGAGCCGCCATACTCCTTCCGACACTTTTTCCGGTGTTCCGATATTTGCTTTAGGTGGACGACGGCTTTTGATGGTCAGATAGCCTTTCCCTTCTGTTGCTTTCACTTTCATCGTTTTGCTGTTCATATAGACATGGATATTGCCATTCGGAGTGGGCACAGTGCCTTCCATCCATTTCAATCCTCCCAACACAGGAGCAATAGCAAACTCTTTATATCCTTCTTTTACAGGTTTCACTCCCAGATAATATTTGCCCAACAGGTAGATAGGACTCGCTCCCCAGGCATGGCACAAACTCTTTCCGTATGGACGGCCATACATGGCAAGATGTTGCGTTCCGGTTTCTTCCGGGTTATATTTTTCCCAGAAGGAGGTAGCACCTTCCTTCAACATTCCTCCCCAATAGGCTTTCATTTCTTTCATTACAGCATCCTGTTCGCCAAGAGCACAAAGGGCTTCCAGTTCGTAAAAACGCATATAGGGAGTCGTTATTTTCAGAATACTGTCATTCAGCAGAACAGACTGTTTAATGGCTTGTTGCTTATCTTCATTCAAATATTGAAAGAAGACAGAAAACATATTCGCATAGCGGGTGACCGCATCACTTTGCTGACCGTTGACGCAGTTATGTACAAATGCCTGTTTCTCGTTATTCCAGAAGGCAGGTTCTAACTTTGCTTTCAAAGCAGCAGCCAGTTTCTCGTATTTCTGTTTGCCATTGGCATCTCCAACCAGTTCCGCACACAAAGCCATTGTTTCCAGACTCCTGCAAAATAAAATTTGTTCAAAAGAGAGTTCGCCTTTCTTATCCAGATAGCCGTCCGCCCAGTCCACAAATACCCAGTCGCCCGTCATGCCTTCTACCATGCCATTCTTATTGGTACGTCCCAACACGTAATCCATCATTGTTTGCATACGTGGATACAGTTGGTTGACAAAATGGCGGTCGCCACTATACATATAATAGTCATATACGCTAAGAAACCAGTAGAAAGTATAGTCCATGATTGTATTACTGTGGCTGGTTACAGGGTCCTTGCCACGAAGCAACCAGATTGTACGTTTGACGGACTCGTTATCAAAGAAAAGATAGTAGTTCATCAAATAACTTTGGATGGCATCGCCACTCCATACCCAACGGTCACGTTTGATACCGTCAATGAAGAATTCACGGGTAGTGAGATGCATGGTGTATGCGCCAACTTCCCAAATACGATTCAGTTCTTCATCATTGCAACGGAAATTTCCGCGGTATTCTTCAGGAAGATATTCATATTGCATGGAGACTTCTCCAATCTGTACACCCGGCTCGTGAGTTACATAGACATAGCGGAAGGCTTTACTGTTCTCCAATGTATATTCGTTTTCAGAATTACTCAAGGGAGAAGTGCTGCGAATGGCAAGGTCGGTCACTTGTCCCGGTTCGATCAAGAGTTTGTCCAATGTTTCGCAATATGCTTTATCTTTTGCTTCTTCCGGGCTTTCACCATAATAAATTTCTATTTTTCCTTTTCCGGAAAGATTCTTCAATGTGATAAACCCGAATGTTTCTTTTCCAAAATCATAAAGGATACCTCCTTCGGGCTGTTCTGTCTTCGTAACAGGTTGCTGCGGTTCACGCATCAGACTGAATTGGGAAGGACGTTGGGTAGCTCCGTCAAAGTTCCAGCATCCGGCATCCATATAGATAGTGGCAGATGTGTCACTCGCTTTTCCGCTCTCGTCAATCCATTCTTTATCTTCGTAAGTTACACGCCAGGAAGAGTCTGAATTCACTGTTTTTCCCTTCACATAAATAGTGGGAGGAGTTGCCTGATTCCAGACTTTGATGTTCAGATTATGTTTTCCGGCCGGAAGCAACATGGTTTCCGGCATACCGAACTGGAGCTTTCCATCCAGTTTGACGTTGTACTTTCCTTCGGCAGCAATAAAGATTTCTTCCGGCTCGGAAAGATTCAGTTGCTTGCTGAATTCTACGACAACATAATGACTGTCCGTTTTCCAAAAAGGAGGAAAAAATGCACCTCGTTCCGTACGACGGTTATTCATTTGATTTCCCAGCCAGATTTCGTAGTCTCCCGGATACCATATCCAGGTCTGGGCAAATGTGCTGCTTGCCAAAGACAAGGCACTAAGCAATATCATATATTTCTTTTTCATTTTTCTTTCTATTACTAACAAACTGAATCGTAAGAAATAATTCGTTCCACAGTGGTTGACGTTTAGTTCCACATCTGTTTCCCTTTAGTTCTACAATTGTTTTCCTTTAGTTCCATATCTGTGGAACGAATCACGTATTACAGTTAAATGACTTGTCAATACCTACTGGATATTTAGTAAATCCTTATATCCTGCTTCCAGTCCCGCACGTTCACGAACATCATTATCCACCTTCGGGCCATTGTTCTCCCATACATTTCCCGGGCCATTGGCATTTTGCAGATACTTCTCTCCTTCTGTCCAATTATCACGTACAGTAATAAAGGAAGAACCTTCATCCGTATAAAGATAGAACCAATGATTAGGATCGTGTACATATCCCGGTTTATAAATACTATGCACGCAATTCTCCGTTACATAACTTTTCGGCTGCGAACCGAGTGTGTAAATACCTGCCACATCATACATGTGTTTCGCATAATGATGAATCAGATTGGCATGTACTCTGTTATTACGCATACAATTCACAGTTTGCGTCCATCCCCAACCAAGGCTGATGCCACTATAAGGCACTTCACTGATTTCATTATGCTCGATATTGACGTCCCCTACATATCCCGCAGCAATGGCAAGACATCCCCAATCTTCATTGCCTATTTCCGTGAAATAGCAATTATTGATATGTTGCTGTGTGCATACTTCCCGACGGTCAGCAGGGTCGTATGGCAAATGCGTTTCATGGGCAGCCGGAGAAAAACTGCCGACTAACAGACCATTTCCGGCAATATCGCGGAAGAGACAGCCACGAACAACACCGCCTTGCACCGCTTCTTCATAATCCAATCCGGTCGAGCCTAAATGCTCGAACCGGCAACGCTCGAAATCAATCTGCTTTGCAGCAACCACACGAACAGCAGCTGCGGGACGTCCCAACCATCCTTGGTTATCCAACGGATGATTCAAGTAGTTCCGTTGCATTTTCGGATCAATCCGGTAACCATCTGTCAGATACATACCTGCTTGAAGAGGTACATGTCCTTTTTCTGACGGACGCATCCACGTAGTATAGGAAAAAGTAATTTTCTCGAAACGAATATGACACACAGGACGATCCACAGTTCCTTCCACCCGTACTAATGTCTCAACAGCAGGCACAATCACTTCCGCCTCCTGCATCTTCTCTCCTTCCCGTGGATAATAATATACTTTACGGGCATCCATATCATGATACCATTCTCCAGGTACATCCTGCAATTCGCGGGCATTTGTCAGATAGAAAGCAGAATTATGTCCGTCCGTCGTCACCATCGGACGCGGCCAGAGATGCTCAAACTGAATCCGGCTTTCCGGTTGATGAAAACGTATTGCCGCGCTATCTCCCTGCACTTCAACTGAACGAATCCGAAGATTGGCAACACACCACATCTGATGTAATACCATCTCGGCATATTTAGCTTTCAAATTCCCTTTATTATCAATAAGTCTGCGAATGGAAACTGCAGGTACATAAAGAATTTCATTCTTCTCATCCACACTGCAAATGCGATTCATCTTTTCGAAATCTTCCACATCACGGGCACGAACTGCCTTTTTTCCATTCACCCACAACTGGCGGAAATCCAATGGACGTCCATTAAATACCGGTACATCTGCTACCCAAACTTTCCCTTGCTTCTTCCAGCCATTTATGCTGATTCCTCCACTCAATATCACTTTTTCATCGCCTACCGAACGAATGATTGTGGGCGATTCTTTGGTTCCGCTATCTTCCGGACGGATAAAAACCGGTTCATGGAAGGCATACGTTCCACCTTCCATATAGATTGTGATTCCACCTTGAATACGATTATCCTCTGTCCTGCGCCATTCTCGTGCTTGTCGTAAGGCAGAAGTTAGCGTGGCTTTAGGAGATTGACGAGTTCCGTCGTTGAAGTCACTGCCCTTGGGAGAAATCCATATCTCACCGGCCAATAGCCAGTGACTGCACAAGATACATATAGCCGTTACAAATAACTTTTTCATGATTTTTTTCATTTCTGTATACTTAAACAATCCGGATTATCTGGCAAGAGGCATCCATACAGTCATTTCTCCCTTTCCTCTGTTTCCCCAGGCATAATAAGGAATCAAGCGGATATTTACTGTCTTTTCAGCCTGAACAACCGGCCGGTAAAGCACTCCTTCCCACGAAGTTGCAGATGCCAGACGTGCCACTCCTTCAAGTGCAACAATCGGACTGCCTTCAATTGTGATTTTCTTCGGAGTTAGTTTTATATCAGCGGGAATCAATACGTCATCAATCTTTTCCCCGTTTGCAATATCCATACTTTCCAAACAGTAAACCAACGGCCCGCGCTTCACAACCACCTGATTACGAATCTCCTCTGCTAACGGATGAGCTTCGAGCAAACGGACAGGCATATCCATCACCAGCTCCACTACATCCCCCTTCTTCCATGTACGATTTACTTCCGCATACGAATTTGCCTTTGCATTGGTTTGCAGCGGCTGTCCATTCACTGTGAGCGTAGTCTTTTCGCACCATTCAGGAATACGTAAGAAGAGCGAGAAAGCACCTGCCTTACGAGGAACTCTATCCAACGTTACACGTACCTTTCCTTCCCAGGGATAATCCGTCTCTTGTGTTAATGCCAGTTCTCCTTTGTCTTTCCAAGTCGTAGTCAGCGTATTTGCACCATACAAGTTACAGTAAATGCCTTCCGGACTCAATGTGTAGGCGTAATTCTGTGCCTGACACAATGTACGCAATGTATTCGGCGGGCAGCAGAAACAACTGATATATTCCGTCCGTTCTTTCGGCCAGCGAAGCGTGTAAGGAAGATCGGCACTGATACGAAGCGGATTGGTATAGAAATATTTCTTTCCATCCAAGCTGATACCGCTCAATACACTATTATAAAGACAGGTTTCTACCAGTTCGGCATATTTCGCATCCCCTGTCACTTCCAGCATACGCCAGTTGAAAAGCATATTTCCGATATTGGCACATGTTTCATTGTGCGCTGTATTATTCGGCAACTGATAAGGACGTCCGTAGCTCTGATGTACCTTCTGAATACTATCCGGCTCATAGCAAGTCCCGTCCGGTGATGTTCCATCATAAAGAGCACCGCAAGCTCCGGTCACATACATCTTCCGGGTGACAATATCATTCCAGATACTAGTCAGATTTTTCATCAATTGTTGTTCGCCTGTCTCGGCATATACATCCGCTACTCCTGCATACAGATAATTTGCACGTACAGCATGTCCCATTGCACGATATTGGTCGCGGAAAGGAATACGATCCTGATTATCATCCGTTCCGTTTTCCACCATACCGCGAATATCAATCAGGTTCTTCGAAAGTTCCAGATAACGGGGATTTCCTGTGGCACGATACATTTCGACCACTCCCATATAATGTGAAGGGCAAATGGCATTGCGAGCCAGTTCGGCAGAAGCCGTTTCGTAAAAGTGGCAAAGAAAATCCGTTGCTTTTACGGCAGCATCAAAAAGAGTAGTCTTTCCGGTGGCACGACGATGCACAATACCCGCCATCATCAGGTGTCCCAAGTTATATGTCTCAAAGTTCAGCCGATTAGCAAAAGCTCCTTTTTCATTCTCGTCACCTACTTTCGTTCCGATGACCGTTTGTTTATGCTGATCCCCTAATGCATGAGAGTCAATACCTTTATTCAGTTCTTCGATAACAACAGGCGTATGTATATAACCATCTGCACGTTGGGCTTTTACGACACAAGTAATAAAGTTATCCATTAACTTATCCAGTTCCGGATCTTTATTGACAGCATAGACAGAAGCCACACCCTCCATCCATTTATACATATCTCCGTCATGGAACGGAGGTCCCCAATGTTCACCCTTACACACACCGGCAGCAATCTCAAAATTACGGAAACCGTGAGAGATCTCCGGCGTGTTCCAAGTGTTCCACATACTTTGCAGGGAAGTCCGGCTAAATACCTGAAAGCGATCTCCCCAGAATCCATCTGTCCAATGTACGGCACTGATTCCGGTATTCGCCATCTTCGCAAAACGGCTCTGACTCATATCCGTCAATCCATTGCTTTGCGCAAGTGCTCCCGTAACGGAGGCGGAAGCTAAAAGAAGTAACAGTTTTATCTGTTTCATTAATATGGATAATTTAAAATTTACACAATATCTTTATAAAAAGACGTGATTATCCGTATTTTGTACTCAATAAAACGAAAGCGAAGATTGCTAAGCAACCCTCGCTTTCAGTAAAAAAGATCTGTATTAATCTTTATTTCTTATTTATCAGGTGTATAATTCAACTCCGCCTTTCTCGCCTGCGAATGTTGAAATTGTCGTGCAACCTTATACTCATGTCCGTCTTTTAATAAATAACTCCCTGTCTGCTTGAACCAAAAGCCGACATTCGCATCTATACATTGCTGCCGGATATCCAATACCCACTCGTAATCACATACCCGGACTTCTTTGCCTGACTCTCCTCCTGCCACTACCTGTTCCACCCACTCTCCCAGCTCACCTCTGAAATCAATCCGACTAAGAAGCGGCTCGCAGATAATGATTTTATGTTTAATATGGATTTCTTTATAAATAGGTAAACGATAATCCACTCTATCTTGGTTCTCCATCGTGCAGCAGATGGTCACATTGTCATAGCCATCTCCCCAATCGGGAGGCAGACACTGTTTCAACCGGTCTATCCGTTTAGTGATAAAGAGGAAACGAAGATCCTGCCGTATCCGCATCATCTCCCACGCTTCGGCACGCCATTCATCCGCATCTTCAATGAGAAAATCTGAAGTAAAACAGGTATATACCAAATTCCCTGAAGGTATCTTATACGTACCATTCTTTTTACGCTGCAAGGGTAAATCGAACTTTTCTGTCTTTGTCACCACCGAACTGTCTTTTCCATATTTACCATCCGTCCGATATACATAGCAATGACGGCAGCCTTCACTTAATTTGTGACAGCCGTGCCAAAGATTCCACATTGAAGCTTTTTCACCCATCTCCTTTTTTCTTCAAAAATATATTTAATATTACATATACATAACTATAAAAAGAGTGCACCTTATTCTTTATCAGAAAAAAGGTGCACCAAAACACAAACAAAACAAACAATAGAGCGACCTTCACAGGCAGCCGATCCACGAGGGATCTTTATCTTAATCTGCCCATCTTGACAAGGGCAACATTCACATTTTCAGATCATGTAATTCAGAGCATCACAGCAGAAATTTTCGCCCTCATGCTGCTTATATGTCATATACAAATATTATTATACAATTTGCTCTATTAAACCCGATGTCACTTTACAAAGATAACACTATTCTATGTATTTCTATGAAAATGCCCAAAAAGAATTATTCTTTTTCTCATTCCAAACTTTAGCTATAAGCCAAAACATACAAGCTGAATGTCTAAAATCCATCATTTCACATATCGCTCCAGCCCTTCCTGCAGGAACTCTATATATTTTGGAATATCTTCATTATATGCATACGACTTATTCAACGGATTACCGTCATTATCCAGCAATACATAAAAAGGTTGGGCATTTGCTCCAAACTTCACCCGTTGCAGATAGCTCCATTTATCGCCTACTGTTCGTAAAGTGCGTTCCGTTCCATTCTCCACAACATTTATAGGCTCATTCAATGGAGTTTTATCATCCACATACAAAGAGATAAGTACATACTTATCATTGATGATACCACCCACTTTACTATCTGTCCACACAGCCGCCTCCATCTTACGACAATTCACACAACCATATCCAGTAAAATCGATCATCACAGGCATTCCCTGTTGTCGTGCATACTCCATACCGATTTCATAATCCTTGAATTTGGGGTGGACCTCATTCGAATATAAATTAAAGTCCTGTGTCATCACAGGAGGAGCAAATGCACTAACAGCTTTCAAAGGTGCCCCCCAAAGTCCGGGAATCATATATACAGCAAATGCTAAAGAAACAAGCGCAAGAAAGAAGCGCCCCACGCCTACCCTGTTTTCATCACCGTCATGCGGAAACTTGATCTTTCCCAACAGATATAACCCCATTAGTCCGAAAATCACAATCCATAACGCAAGGAAGGTTTCCCTATCCAAGATTCTCCAGCCATAGGCTAAGTCCGCAACCGACAAAAATTTCAAAGCAAAAGCCAGTTCCAGAAAGCCCAATGTGACTTTAATTACATTCATCCACCCTCCTGACTTAGGCATTGATTTCAGCCACGAAGGAAAAAGAGCAAACAGTGTGAATGGTAAAGCCAAAGCGATGGCAAAGCCTAACATTCCGATAGCAGGAGCAATCACGCTACCTGTCATAGAAACCTGTACGAGCAGAAAACCGATAATCGGCCCTGTGCAAGAGAAAGACACTAGAGATAACGTAAATGCCATCAGAAAAATGCTTAATAGGCCACTCGTCGCTTCCGCTTTGCTGTCCACTGCATTGCTCCATTTAGAAGGTAAAGTAAGTTCAAATGCCCCAAAGAAAGAAGCTGCAAAAACAACCAACATCAGGAAGAAAAGGATGTTGAATACGGCGTTTGTTGATAAAGCGTTCAATGCACTGGCACCAAATATTAAAGTAATTGCTAATCCCAGTGTTACATAAATCACGACAATTGAAGCACCATAAGTCCATGCATCCCGAATCCCTTTCTTCTTATCCTTGTTTCTTTTCAGGAAAAAACTCACAGTCATAGGAATAATCGGCCATACGCAGGGAGTGAACAAAGCCAATAATCCGCCAAGAAATCCAGTGACAAAGACATACAACCAAGATTTATCCTCTTGAGAATGTTCTTCACCTAACACCTGCAATTCATTGATTACCGGTTTCCAAAGATCACTTTCCGATTGCTTCTCTACCACATTTACCGGAGCCTCTTCTTTCCCTTTTGCAACTATTAAATCTGCTTCTGCTTTTTTCCCATATTTAAAAGGAATTTGAATCGGAGGTAAACAGCTCTCATCGTTACAAGCTCCAAACTCCAGAAACCCATCCATAAAGTAATCATTTCCTGTAAATTTCACTTTTTGGATAAACTGTACCGTATCTTCAAAATAGCGCACATTCATCTCGAACATCTTATCATAGATGCTGATTTCTTTTCCAACAGGTTGCAATTTACCCATTGTTTCTACATGATTACTCGCATTGATGTTGAAAGTAGCGGAAATGGGCCCATCATCCCCTAACCCGGTCGAATACACATGCCATCCTTTCTCTATCGAAGCAGTAAACACGATTTCCGCTTCCGTTTCAGATGTCATTTTCAACTCATTTTTGAACTTTACAGGTTCTTTGATTTGTGCTTGTATATTCCCGATTGTGTACCAACTCAATAATAAAAATAAAATAATTCTCATTTTTCTAAGTTCTAAATTGTAATCTATTAATTTCTTTTTCACCCTTATTTTTTCAAATAGCAAGCATCTTTAGGATATATGACTTCACATTTGAGAGGATAAAGAATAGAATGATGATCCACGTAATTTATTGAGTCCGGATGATACATGCTATAAACAGTTAACTCCAATTGGGCAGACTCTCCCGCACGAAAGACACGAGGTGCAGAGTCCTCGATATAGCTACGATCGATACGACGAAACTTTAAGAAGTTCTGAATATATGTAGTTTTAATATCACAAGCCACACGATGTTCAAATGTCGGTGCTTGCCCCATGCTTATATCATATCTATAGCGTTCTAATCTATTTTCTCCTGTTGGCTGACTTGGTTTACTTGGAGGTAAATTAACATTTCCTTCATTCACTTTTCCCTCTTCTGTAGAAGTCACATTATAATCAGGACGATAATATTTGGAAAAATAAAAATACCTCGCCGGGATATTTCTATTATTAGAGACTCTTGCAGTAACTTTATAATTCCCATAGTCATTAAATTTAATTCGCACATGTCCATTGTTTACTTGTACTATCGAAACACTTTGTGCTGTATTATTATCAAACGCACTTTCTTCTACGGTAATTTTAAAGGTAGGTGTAAATCCATCCTCCTGATACGCCACTTTGAAATCATAATACTCTCCAAGTTCAATACTACTTGGAACTGTAAAGGTTGGTTTATCATAAGCAGCATTAAACTTCTTTGTATATTTATATTCAGTACCATCTATAGCATCAGTTACTACAAAAGTAACAATACATTCTCCCGCTTCTACGAAACATAAATCGAATGAGTTCTCACCTGTTTTTTTTAATTCATAAGATCCTGGATTGCTAATTGGTTCTGCTGTAATTGTATATTTGGGATTATAGCACCACTCATACGTATATGAAGTTGTAACAGTATATTTCACTCCTATTTTTAGTTTCATTGTACCCTTGTTGTCTTCAGGAGTCGGGTTATAATCAATTTGAGTTTTAGCCGGATTCAATTGATATAATTCAGGAATAAGAACTTTATCTTCAAAAGAAAATCCATTCCAGAGATTTTTATTTGTTGCTAATCCCGATTCAGGTTGCATAATAGAAGTATCATATTCACTAGAATGTTCTAATCCAACCAAATGCCCTATAGCATGCATCAAAGCATACTTCTTTTGGTCTTTAGTCAATTCTGACCAGTATTTATATTTAGTATTTATATATATTTTATTTCCAACGTTACCATTTATAACTCCAGCAACACGTATGAATTCCGATGAGCTCATAGAATTTGCATTATCTTGGAATAAAACATCTATTATTGGACGGTTATGGGGTGAAAACGTATCAAAATAAGTACTAAAATGTAGGCAGCATTTGCTCAATTTATTCCATTCCGCTACAGCTTCTTTAAAAATAGTTTCATTACTATATTGGTTATCATAAAGTATCAGATGCATTCGATAACATTCAGGATTTATCCGTTTTTTATAATTCAAACGTGCTTCAGATTGTTCACGTAATTCTTGTAATCTTGATTTCTTAAAAATAAGTTCTGACTCAACCAAATAAAAAGAATCACAATCTACTATTGCTATGGTATCATACCCGTGAGCCGCTAATATTGCTTTATCAGCCTCAAGAATAGAAGAATAACTTTCTAGTCCTCTGGTTTTTATTTTCTCTGAAGTTGTTTTATCTTTAATTACCAACTCCTCCAGATTGCTACTGCATGAAAAGCAAAAAGAAGCCAGCAAACAATAGAACAAGAAACTCATCATATTTTTATCATTCATAGTATTCTTTT
The DNA here is from genome assembly GCF_019052435.1 of Bacteroides sp. MSK.20.12. Taxonomy (NCBI): domain Bacteria; kingdom Pseudomonadati; phylum Bacteroidota; class Bacteroidia; order Bacteroidales; family Bacteroidaceae; genus Bacteroides; species Bacteroides sp. MSK.20.12. The sequence continues at coordinate 25,271 of NZ_JAHQVH010000046.1, forward strand.
TTTAGTTAATTAATTATTTACCTGCGTAATAGAACGAAACCACTTATACTCCCCCTCTGCTCCTTCTCTCCATACTTTCAATTGATATGGCTTGGTTACAAAATATTTGTTTAAAGTAGGATTGTAAATTCTTACAGCAAAATTGTATGTTCCTTCACCACCATATAATACTATAACAGTCGTATACCAATTAGAATCAAATATTTCCTTCATAGCCCCATCGGCAGGTACAGGTCTATCTATCCAAAATCCATACTCATTCCCTTGATAGGCACCTCTCGGTATGACTATCGGATATTCAGAATCATAATTTACTATTGATATGTATGTATTAGACAAAGGACATTTATCACTCTCCCCAATACATAATAATTCACTTAAAGGTAGTGTTTTTTCGTAATGAGAGGTTGAATACCAGTTAGTTACCACATTATCCACGACTTCATATTGTGATTTACTTTCAGAATCATCATCCGAACAACTACTTATTAATCCTAACATTCCAATGAATATGATTAATTTATATAACGATTTATTCATCATAATATTCCATTTTGTTTCTATTCATTTATGAAGCAAAATGGGGATGCTCTCACTAACACCTTATCGAGAAGCATCCCCTTTAACTTAAGAGAAAATTTATTTCACAAGAGATTTAGTCTTACTAATATAAGTTTTCTACTTCCGGCTTGTTGTAAATGAGCGAGCCAAAAGTTCCCGCAGGGCGTTTCAAAGGTACAGATGGTACTCTGATGATTTCATCTTTTGAAGAACGTGTCAAAACAGCTCTTCCACTACGTTTCACCGGTTCTCCTGTAGTCGGATCCACCCCTTGAACATCGCATAGCGCCCAATATAATGGATAATTGAAATCAAAATTGTCCCAATCTCCGAAAGCATAAGGGAATACATTATCAATATCATCTTCATAGCTTGAGTTTTGATTATTCAACATGACATCCGGGTCAATACCGTCAGCATAATCTCCCCAGTCTTTTGCATTGAAAGAACGGAAAGTAATTGGAGCAAATTCATAATATTTATTTCCATATTTATATTCTTGCACTTCCATTCCTACGTTCTTTCCTTCCGTGCGGCTACCAAATAATTTCACAGGAAAATCGATGCCTCTTAATCCACTAATTATCAATTCACTGGCGGAAGCCGTTTCTTCCGAACAGATGATTCTTACAGATTTAAGATTTAGATCATCACCATCTCCAAAACGGATATATTCATCTGCACCGGAATTACGTTGCATTCTCATAAATACATCCGAACGATGTGATGTACCAGCGATAGAAGCGGCTAAATAACGAGCTAATTCAACAGAACCTCCATTGTTAAAACGTAAATCCAAAATCAAATCTGTGATGCCTTCAGCCTTGAACTGTTGAATTACATATTTCAAGTCTTCCTCAAAATTCAAATCAAAACCTAGATAAACTAAATAACCGATATTGAATTTATTCTCTTTTTTGTCTTTGATAAACATTGAGTTCAAGATAGGACTATTATTATAACTACCAGTGGTTAATGTAGTAGTTCCATCCACCAAATCATAGTCGCCCCGGTTTTCATCAAAGATTTTACGCCTATAGCCGATCTTAAAAGTTTCACCTCCACCTGCATAAAACAAAGTGCTCATATATTGCTGGTAATTACTCTTATTCAAAGTCGTACCATTCACAGCAACGATTACATCCCCCCGTCTCAATCCGGCTTTTTGAGCAGGAGATTCTAGATATACATATCCAATGGCTAATCCAATAGTTGTTTTATCCGGCATGTAAGAAGAGAAAAACGTTCCAAGTCCCGATCCTACAACACTTGTTGCACGAGTATTTGCACGAGTTCTACTGGAACCAGTTTCCATAATATAAGAATAGATATAACGCTTGCCTGCATTGACTGAAAATGCACGATAAGTTCCGCCATCCTCTATATTGGTTTTCATTGGTAAAAGATAAGTTGACAGAAAATTATCATAAGAAACCGATGCATAATCTACATCTAGTGTATTATATTCTTCTTTAAAGAGATAATGTTCCTTCAAAAATTTATCCATATACTCATTAAGAGCTAGATCTTCTGCTGCTCCGGATCCTCCTCCTTGTGTGATAGTACATACTGTAACAGGAGTTTTATATCCCTCCACTTGCACAACCACAGTCAATACTCGCTCTTTTCCGGATTCGTTTTTATTAATTTTCACCTTTAATCCCCCTTTACCGGCAGCAGAATTACCACTGGTATTAGTTATAGTAGCCCAATCTGCTCCTGTAGAATATTGTAGAGAAGGAGTCCATTTTCCAGAAGCCGTAAACGAAATTTCAACAGTCTCTCCATAAATAGAAACCGTCTTTTCCGTTTCAGTACCAATCGCAGTGATTCCATTATCAGTATCACCGACATCTCCCCCGTCGTCGCTATCTGAACAATTACTGAAAGCAATCAGACACAAGGCAAGCAATACTATACTATAAAAGCTATTAAATAAGTTTTTCATCTATCATTATTATTAAATTAGAAAAATTAAAAAGATTATTGTGCCGGAGCTTCTACTACGGTTTTAGAAACCTCATAAAAACGTCCTTCTTCATCCATCCAGGTTATATTGATATTAGTAGGTAATGTTCCGTAAGCACTTCCCGAATAAGTAGTTGTTTGTTTTACTCCGTTTTTCATTACATACCTGATTTGTTCATCATACATACCAGTCAGATAATCTGCCGGTCCGGCAAATACATAAAATACTTTGCAGGCAGCCTTAGGTTTCACAGTGTAAGAAACGGTATAAAACTTATCTTTTTCTATCTTGTCAATCGTCACTTCCGGCACACTGGCATTCCATAAATCCGGGTCTCTGTCTTTTCGCACGTAAGTCGGCTTCGCACTGGTGTATTCCTTCTTTGTTATGGTTGAAGAAGGGTTACCATCAGTATCAACTGCTATCATGAACAGTACATATTCCGAATTAAATGCTATGTCCTCGATCACCAGTTGATGATTTTTCAGTTCAGCAGCAACAATTTCAGTAACATTATCATTCATAATTAATGCTTGTTTTACCATTTCTTCATTTCCCCAATACGGATAGTTTTTGAAATCACTCAATTTCATGTGAACATAACGGAACTTTTCCGGATTTCCAGTCGGGGTCAACGTTAAAGTCGTAGACACAGTTCCTGCCTCTATTGCCACGTCTACCGAGATTGATGAATTATAAGATATTTCTTTGGAATCAGCCTGTACTTTGACTAATGACCCGAGTTGCCCTTTTTCATTTAATGCTACTGCAATAAAAAAGCCTTTTGTTCCCGGTTCTAAAGAGGCTCTTTCAAAGTTTTCTACCTCTTTGGAAGAATCTCCATTTTTAATAAGATAGGAAATAACTTCCTTGTCGGTACCATAATTTGCCAGAGTTTGCTCCTTCATATAAGAATAATAGAACTTATAACAGTCAGTTCCGGGAGTAATAGTCGCACTTACACTTGAAACCGTAGTAACAACACTATTAATATTTATCGTCGCTGTCCCGTCATACGTCAACGCAGGCACAGGAATCTCCACAGCTACCAGTTCTTCTGTTTTATACCCTTTTTCTTCTTTATAAGGAATAGCCCAAAGTACATACGTTGTTCCAGGTATTACCTTTGGAAGAAAATCTAACACCTTACCTTCCAACGGCCCGTTATAATCCGAATATTGTTTAGTTCCTCCCCCATAAGCCAGATCTTCAATAACTCTTTCAGGTGAATAATTCGGCTTATCTATAATCCCTGTATAATAAACGTCACAACCCTTTCTGATTGCAGAAACCGTTGCACCTTCAAACGTTATATCCGAAACCTTCAGTTCTACTGTTGCAGCAGTCTTAATCACGCTGGCAATCACGTCATCAGGCAAATATTCACTACCAGCTTCAGATGGAGGTACTGCCCAAATCATATATGTCTTTCCGGCTTCAGGATCCTTACCTATCAGTTCTGCCAATGGAACTTTATCAAGAGCTGCTGTCTTCATGTACATACGGGCAGCATATCCGTTCACTAATTCAGCTACGGCCTCTGCACTATATTCATTAATTTCCAGCACTCCCAAATAATACATTTCTACACCATTCGTCAGAATAGTAGAAACCGTTTGGCCTTCAACAGATATAGTAACAGGAGCCTCACCTATTATTACCGGAATCTCCGAGATTATGCTCTGCCCATTAGACGCAACAGCCATTATTGCCACTTTGCCCCCCGTTTCTGCATACTGATTCTCTGCAACAGGAGCAATAATAGTCAATCCCTTTCCTGTCAATGAAGCTTTCCAACCGTCAGGCTTCGTTACGGTATACTTAGAAATACCACTCATTTCAACCGAAATCAGTTTCTCCTCACCGTTTGCAAAATATTGTTTTCCCGATAATATTTCACATTTCAATTCCTTAGATTTCGACAACTTTAATATTGTGCCATCTTTCAGAGTGAAATATGCATAATCATCATCCTGACTTACTCCACTGAAAAGAGAGGTATCCCCCGTCCCTTCGCCGGATGCATACACACCCGTAGGTTCCCAAGTCTTTCCACCGTCTGTCGAAATCTCCCACTCTTTTGTATTCGTATTAATGCGAATTTTAGGAGCAGCAGCCGTCACGGGCATCATATTCCCTTCTCCATCTTTCAGGAATGTCTTCTTGCCGTCTGTACTGGTTATTCCCCAATAATAAACGCCATCTTCTTCGTTTTTTATCACAGTTATTTGCGGAGCATCTTCTCCGTTTTCACCATTACGAATAGTTACTTCCGTCTTATCTGAAAACTTAATTGTATAACTTCCGTCTTCATTCTCCAACACAGAAGCAATTGATTTATTTTGAGATAAAGCATCAGTCAGCGTCTTCAATGTGGAAATATCAGTTTGTACACTTTGCAAAGAAGCTTCTAACTTATCCATGCGATCTTCCAAACCGGAAATCGAATTCTTCAAATCATCGTCATTATAACATGACGAAAATGTCATAACACATACAGCCAGGAAACACATACATTTTCCTATGCCACCTAAAAATTGATTTCTTCTCATACCCATAAAAAGTTTAATGATTAGAGAAAAACCGCACGATAGATTTACACACTATCGTGCGGTAAATTAGTTTTGCCGATGTTTATTTGGAGTGAGGATGTTTACCCAATTTCTTCAAATCAAGATAAATAACACTTTCACTTCTCATGACTCCCGGAGTATTCACTTTCACTTGTTCATTAACAATCAATTTTGCAGGAACCCGGTTATCTTTCTTCACTACTTGAGGTTTCGCTATTCCCTTTATTCCTTTTTTCAATTTCGGAGCATCAGGGAATAATACGGAAGGATCAGTAATAATACCTTTTTCTTTATCATAGAATACTGTATAAAGGTCGCCAATTACTTCATTTCCGTCAGCATCGGCACCAATAGGCACACATAAAGCAACCAGTCGTTTGGCTTCACTTGTCTTATCATACGATTGAGTAGTTGAGTTGACACCTGATAAACCATAATCCAGACAATGCTCTTTCCATACATCCATACATTCCTGATAAGTATAATCACCACTTGCGGAATAGTTATCTTCTGTAATGGTATAATATAGTTTGGCAACATCCTTCACAATAGAATACTGAACTGTAAAGTTATTCAAATCACTCATATAGGCATTCAGTTGCATCGTTGGATTCGGCCCTGCTATAATAGCTTCAGTCGTCGCTTTCACAATCTTCACATCTGTCAATACGCCATCCCAGTCTTCTGCCATATAAGCGAATGTGTATTCCGTTCCAGGATCCAAACCGGTCCATTTAAAATTTTCTACTCCTCCATTCGCATTCGCAGCCCATATATTTGAATTTTCTGACATCAGATATTTAATCAGTTCAGCCTTATTACCTTCTTCAAGTAAATCCGGCGTCATAATGTATTGATGATAATATACTGCCGCTTCCTGATTATAAGTATAGGTTAATTTCAGGCTTGTCCGTCCCGGATCGGAAATGGCAATATCTATCGTAGCTTTAGATGCTCCCGGATTATCCGTTACTCGTGCTTTGGTAGAAAAAGTTTCCGTCTTCACTTCTGATAATTGTCCATACATATTACGACCTACATAAGCAACAACATAAGAAGTATTAGGATCAAGAGCATGTTGGTAATCTGTAGTTGCATACGAGCCTTCCTGACTGAAATTTATATTCTTAATCCCCCATCCTTCTTGATCTAAAGCTTGTGCCAATGCCGTCATTGTTGCTTCATCGGCATTTTCATAAGGTGCCCAGTCAGCAGCGCTGAATATACGATAAAACATGGCATAACAAGTTTTCTCCATTTTTACATCCATGTTAACAATAGAAGCACCTGTTTTTGCAATCTTCAGGTCACATTCCGCCTCGTCCGGATTATCAGGAATTTCTTTCAATTGGAAATCCTGCCGTACATAATCTCCTTTATTCTTATTCTCATCCAGTCCGATAGTAGTAGCCGTAAATTTTCTTTTCGAATCGGCATTATATCCAAAATCAACTATATATAATAATTCTTCTTCAGGTACCTGTGCATCTTCTGATGTCTGTGTCCAGTGTCTCATAAAGTCGATATACATATTCTGTCCATAAGCTTCAATAAACGCATCGATAGGTTCGGAATCCGCACAGAACTGATAGAAATACTTGCAATCCTCATTGGGGACATATTGAATGGCAGCTGCCTGATAACTTGCTTTAACATCAATTTCAACACGAGGATGGCCTGCTACATCTCCTGAAGGAGTTTTCAAATAACAGATTTTCATATCAGCCGGATTTTGTCCGCCTTCATCATTACACCCTACCGTTATAATCAAATATTCTGCTCCCGGCACAATCTCCGATTGAGCATATTTGGAATTTGTCCAGTCAAACTCTGTATTCGGGTAACTATCTCCTAATGTTTTCCTGTTGAAAGTATAAGCACCGGCACCCTCCGAATTATAGAGAGCTTTCAGAATCAAATCTTCGATTTCTTCTTCACTTGCACCTGAACCGCCACTTTCAAATAAGTAGTTATACATACGACATAAAGGATAAACATCCAAACGATAAGATTGCACCTTATCTCCCGGGGTACATTCAAACACAAAGTTGTTGGTAGTTTTGCTAGTCACTTTGATGCCTACCCCACGTTCACCACCATCCACTTCGTTTTCTACCCATCTGATTGGAGTTGGTACAGGAGGAAGTGGTACATCCGGGGTCACCGGCACGTCAGGTTCCACAGCAGGTTCATCCTTATCCGAACACGATAGCACCATAGGGCTTATAACTAACACCAGCCCTAATAAAAATAATAAGCTAATTAATTTCTTCTTCATAATTCTAAGTGATAAATGTGATTAATCATTTACATATTCATAATCGGCATTGCCGTTTATTGCTTCGCAAACAGCCAAATTGTTTACATAGCCGTTTTCATCCATTACTAATGCATAAAAAGAAAGATTCTCTGCTTTCCATGTATCGTCTAATGCCACAGTATACTCCTTAACTTCTTCCTTATCTTCTGCAATTTGTCCCAGTTTGTCACCTTCTACAGAAGCAGAAAGTAATTTGCGGACTACATGATTATGTGTATAGTCCCGATAGTTGCCTCCGTCATTTTGCTGATACTTCAATCCATTTTCAACAACATACAATACCAGGCGGTAATCAGCCGTTTTCTCCGAAGTCACTTTCACAGTAACTTTAGCTTCGGAATCAACCTCATTATAAACAGAGCTGATAGCTACTCCGCAATGAGCGGGGTATTTTTCCAAAGACTCATTAAATATAGCCCGCATGACACTATAGTTTTCAGATAGCCCCATTGTCCCACGCATATCAACCACGCATGAAGGATAACCGGAGATAGCAAACTTTCTGGAAAGAATCGATGACTGTTCAATTGTCATTGGATCGGCACTTGTCCCATCAACATGAAATGACATCAGATAAACAATTCCCTCGTAACTCGAACTTATCAGATAATTCAGGCGGGTCATTCCTGCCGGACACATGGCACACCATGTTCCGGTGAACTCCATTGCGCAGATGCGTCTCACAAAATTGGATACTGTACCTGATGTACTTTTTGCAACTACTGTTATCAATTTGGATACATATTTGCCATAAGATGCTTCAAAAGCGTAGGTTCCGGCTTTAGAAGTAGAAAAGGTATTTCCATCCAAAGTTTGTCCGTCCATCACGGAACGGATGATTGCATCAGCAGTTACATCTATTCCCGCATGCATTACCGTAAAGGTTATAATATCCTTTCCGTCCGCAGTCAACGTATTTTTATCGACGCTCAAAATCACTTCCGTCTGCTCCGAATCATCGGAATTGCCTGAACAGGAAATCCAGCATATTCCCACACAGCACATACAGACCAGCAATATTATTTTATAGACATTTATACACATAACTCTTCTTTATTCGTTATACAAGTAATCTGCTGATTCTCCAAGTTTACACTCATTTACATTGTTACACGTATAAGTCTTTCCTCCATCCAAAGTTGTCAGCATCGACACTATCACACGCATATTATCCACATTCCATCCTGGTTCCAATTGATAAGATCGTTTCATGGTAGATTCCACTCCCGCATTTACTTCCCCATTAAAACGGTCGCCGTTCAACGATGTGGACACCACTGCACGTACCACATTATTATGCGTATAATCATTCGCGCCATTCGTTTGAAAGTATTTGATTCCATCCTCTACCAGATAAATCAAACAACGATAAGTGTTTGTTACGTTGGAAGTTAATTTGCCAGTAATCTTCACTGTACGGTCATAAGCATTATACACAGACTCAACAGCTACCCCACAAGAAGCCGGATAGTTACTTAATTCTTTCTGAAGCTCTTCTTCAATCTGGCTCTTGATACTGATCATTTCTTTAGTACCCTTACGCAGATTGTAAAAGAAACGAGGCAGTCCCGAGAAATTACCGAGAATATTAGTCCGGTAATTATTGGTAGCTGCTGTACTCATGGGATCCGTCATTCCTCCGAAATCCATGTGGAAAGAAGCGATAGCCAATCGCCCCGGTTGTTCAGTCTGAATTGCTTTCAATGTAGTGCTAAGCGCCGGACAGGCCTGGCACCCGATAGAAGTAAACTGCATCCCCAGTAATTTATGATAATAGCTGGTTCCTCCTGATACGGGAGCAACCTGAACGGTCACTTCATTTTCACTGACCATTGCTTTTCCTTCATAATAGCGGGCTTTAAAGACATACGTACCCGGCACTGAAGTGCTGAAAGCACGAACACCATAATCCAGGTTTTCCTCTCCCGATTCCTTTACCAAAATCAGGTTCATTGTGCTTTCTTCACTTACATCTTTTGTACCCAGTTTGACCGTGAAGGTCACTTTTTCTACTCCATCTGCCTGTATAGCCGTCTTATCAGCTGTAATACGCAAAATGCCGTCATCCGTCCCTCCATTCTCCGTTTCGTCCGAATTGCCGGAACAGGATGACAGCATTGCTAAACAAAGGATCATTACAATTGGTAGAATTGTCGAGTATATTTTTTTCATAAGCCTCAATCATTATAGAGATAGTCTATGCTACCATTGATAGAACATTCGGTTATATTATCCACCATATACGCGTCATCCACTTTACGCAATGCATAAACCACTACACGCGATGTGGCAGGATTCAGGTTCTTTGCATTAGAAATGCTGAAAGTTGCGGCAGTGTGCTCCTCGTTTGCACTCACAGTAAACCGTCCGTCGGTTGACATCGACAGGTAATTGTTGGAAATAGCTCTTACTGTATAATCGTACGAGGTCTCATTTCCTCCGGATGCTGTTAAGCCATCAGTCACCAAGACATAAACAAGGTCATATTCTCCTCCCAAGCTCGACTTCAGTGCGGCATCCACCGTAATCTCACCCATAGAAGAATTATAAGATGTATTTACCTTAATTCCACAGGTTGCCGGATATTGTCGGATTTGACTTTGTAAAGTCTGTTTGATAGCACTCACGTTCCTGTCTATCGACATGACTTTCAAATCATAGATACAGGTAGGAAAACCGGACGCTCCAAAACGGCCCATGATTGTGCTTGTCTGTGACAAATGGAACGGGTCAGTGGCGGAACTGCTGGAAGAATGAAAAGCCATTTTTACCATACGTCCCGGCATCAGTTCTTCCACTTTCTTTAATGCCGAAGTCATGGCCGGACAATAAGTACACCAAGTTCCCGTCATTTTGAAGACACCTACTTTACGATAGAAAAGTTCATAATTCTTACGATTCTGTGCGGTTACGGAAACTTCATCCGACTCCCAGTCCAGGTAATATGCCTTAAACTTATGTGTCCCGTTCTCTACTGCCGAGAACGTATTGGTCCGTCTCTCCAAATAATCACCGGTAGTTACATCTTCAAAATATACATTCTTCATATATTCGGAAGTCGTCAGTACTTTTCCATTGGCATCAGTCACCGTAAAAGTCGCCACATCTGTTCCATTGGCTTCAATCTTGGCTTTATCCACAGTCAAAGTAATAGGTCCTGTCACTTCGCCGTTATCCGGCTCTTCACCATTGTCGTCAGAATTACCGCTGCACGCTGTAAAACATCCGCACAAGCATATCAGACTTGACATAAAAAACATTGTAAATTTTCTCATATTCTATATTCTAATTAATAAATGTTTCGATGAACTCAAAATGAAGTAGTTATAGTCAGGTTGGCACCTGTATATTTAGGAATCGTCCGGCAAACTCCACCAGAGCAGACGTACCCTTCCTTGTTACGACCATAACTCAAGGCTATACGCGTACGTGACTTGGCATAACTGGCTCCCACATTGTAATAATGGATTTTATCCTTGCCGTGATTATACATATCACTTCCGTAAATGCTCCATGCCGGAGCAAAATTTATCTCCAACAGAGCTGCCATCCAGTCCTTCTGATCTTCTTTTGTAGTTAGATATTGCAACTCCATGCGAGTTGAAAAAGAAGGCGTGAACTTATATTGCAAATCTGCTACAAAAATATTCGATAGATTAGTCGTTTTATTCGCTCCGTACGAAGGGCTATATTCTTGCATAGAATAAAGCAAGTTCATTTTGAATGACTTTGTCCATTGCTTTTCCACATCAACACTAAAGTCACGAAATGCCAAGTTACCTATCTGGGCTGTTCCTTCTTTTTCTAAAGCATAATAGGTAGAAAAGTTAGCATGTAATTTCAAACCGCGTTTACCTCCAATGACCGTTCCTCTTTTGAAATGATAAAAGACATCCAATTGTCCGCCCATCTCACCGCTAACTGCATTTGTCACATCTCCTATTTGTGGAGTATGAGGATGCAAGTTGGTCAACATATAGGTATATTGCGTACTCATAGCCGGGACATAATTCAACAGATTCGAAGTCGAACCATTACCGGCAATAATCTCACTATTCATCCATTCCAAACGGCGCCCGGTCAGATTTACTCCCAACCCATTGCCGCTATATCCCAGCTCCAGCAATTGCGCATTGGCACGTTTCCTTGCATAAAGTTGGTCATCATGGATGAAATTATAATATTTATTGCCACCGTCCACATATTCACCTTTCGCTGTAAATCCGGAGCGTTCAAAATTTACCCGTCCAGAGAAGCCATTCGAATAAGGTTTTCCCCCTTCTTCTTCGAGGTCGATATTGATTTTCTCATATCGGTTCAATGCCCCTCCTTCGATACTCAAGGACGTATTTTGCCAACTAAGCATTTCAGATAAGGAGAAACTTACATCTACGCCACGTACTTGTGTGTCGGAAAAGTCCATACCAAAACGTGGAGTTCCCCAAATGGCCTTCAACCTTACAATATTCTTGTAATTGTAAGTAAAACGTGCTCCCATCACCGCATTATTCAAACCAAGCATACGGTCCTCCCAACTACGGAATAGCAGTCCACTCCCAAACTGCTCATAAAATGTACCCGCTGTTACGGAAAAATCCTTGTCGGCCCAAGATACGTAATAGTTGGTTAGTTTTGCTTTCTCCAATTCTGTCGGGTATCCCACCAGTACCGGTTCATAGGCTTCCAACTGTACACCTACGGCAAACTTACCTTGATAGTAATCCAGTTTCAGATAATTGTTCGAACCGAAATGATCTTCCGGAGATTCTGCTTTTGTCTTACTATCATCCTTGTAGTAAATCGTATTCGTTTCAAAGCTCCCTGTCAGATAACCTTTTTTGTTATCTTGCTGCGCATAGGTTAGAGTAGACACTAACGCTACTAAAGCCAACACCTGAATTCTTATTCTAGTCATGTCATTGCGTTTATCTATGAATAATAACAGTTTCTATTTCTGTAGTTTTTTTATCGCTTTCAGTAGTTCCAGCTCACTTCCCGGCGCATACCCGGTGTGTGAATAGACAATCTTCCCATCTGCATCCACTACATATACCTGTGGAGTCAGGCTCACATTCATAGCTCGCATGAATTCCTGATTTTTATCATACAACATGATAAAATCATCCCATCCATGTCCCTCTGCCAATGCACGCGCTTTAGCAGTAGAACGGCTGTCATCTGTCGAAACAGCTACTACACGGAAATTAGCTTCTTCCAACCAATCGGGCAATTGTTCATTTATAGCGTCCAATTCACGAATACATGGTTTACAGGTTGTTGCCCAAAAAGAAATAATCATAGGTGTTTTGTGATTAACCAGGGAGGAGGTATTTACCTGTGCTCCTTTCGTATTTTCAACCTTGACTGATGGTATTTGTGCCATGGTACAAGTTAGAAAAGCGAACAACAGCGTAATGCAGACAATTAATGCTCTCATAAGTTCTTTTTATTTGTTATGTTAATAATCTTGTTTTATCTGATGTGTTCCATCTTACAGCCAAATAGCCTGAATTTCTGTATTTGTATCAAGCCGTCCTTATACATATCGCCTATCAAATTGGCATTCTCGAAAGTGACAGTTTTAGTTTCAACATCATATTCTCCGCGATATACGTCAGAAGTACTTCCGTCCAAAGCCAGTCTCCTGAAACGAATAGTATACGGGCCATAAGAAGCGACATCTTCACCCGGCACAATGGACAGGTAGGTTTTCTGCGCCTCCGAATCATATTCATAATGCAACCGCCAACTAAATTCCCATTCAATATCATTATCCGGATCAAATCCATTCTTATTCGAGCAGACTAGATAGTGCTCGTATGCCTCCGTACCTTCTTCCGCTGTATTTACTCTAACGGAGAATCCCACTGGCACATTGGAAACATTGGTGGCAGAAGCCGTTCCGGTAAATACCCAAGTTCCTGAAAGCGTTTCATAAAAACTGGAATCATTGTCTTTGATAGTCACCGTCAGTCGCTTGTTCTCACCAATAGACGCCCCTTTCACATCGGCAATTTCAACATCAAAAGAACGGTCGTCATTAACAAGCTTGTCATCAACGGTCTTAAACTCAAAATTCATTGTTTCCTGCCCGGCAGGAATAAGTAACGTTTTGGTTGTGACAATATAGTTTTCATCCTCTTTGGCGTTATGATCTTTTAATTCGAACGTCACACGAATAGTTCCGGTATGTTCGCCCGTCACAACAACAGGCACAGTACACAAACCGGCAGATTCTTTCACCGTCATTGCAGTTTCCTGCAAGTTTACCGTAGCCGCTCCGGAATTAAACTGTTCCTCATCGTCCGAACAGGCGGCGATCAGAACGGCACATAGAAAAAGGGTGTATATTTTCAGATAGTTCATTTTACTCAAGTGTTTGATAATTTACGTTATTCATTGATTAATATCCCGGATTCTGCTGACCTGCCAATTGAGGGTTGGCATCCATTTCTGTTTTAGGAATAGGCCAAAGCATCCGCTGGTCATCCACAGGTTTATCCAGTCCGTCAGTACTTGCTTGTCCCGGGAAAAGCACCAGTCCTTTGCTTTGCGGTTTTCCACGCTTCACACCTTTCCCCCAACGTTTCAAGTCCATCAACCGGTATCCCTCACCTACAAGCTCCCGTTCCCGTTCGTTCATGATTTCATTTAATAAAGCTTCCTGATCGTAGGTTGCATCAGTCCATCCCTCGATTCGCGCTTTTTTTAATGCATTCAAAGCGTCATTACCCTTTTTCACAGCAGCTGCCGTTCCAATCTTTGCATTAGCTTCAGTGGCAATCAGATACATTTCAGCAATTCGGAATGGTTTCGGCTGATTCAAATAGCGTGTTTCGCTTCCTAATGCATTGTAATATTCATTGCCCGGATATTTATTAAAGAAATAGATATCCGCCGCATTACCTGACGATACGGTTAAGTGGTATTTCCCGAAATAAGTCTTTAGCCGGATATCTTTTTCATTGTATAGGTCAATCAGTGTTTGTGTAGGAATATAATCCTTCTTTGTAGTCGGATAACCGATAAAAATAGTCCCCAGAGGTACACCGGCATCGTCGGCACTAGTCATGGCAATCTGCCAGATGGTTTCCGTTCCCTTGTCATTCTTCCATACGCTTTCAAAATCTGTTGCTGTGTTCGATAATGGATATCTGTTCGAATTAACTAGGTCACCTGCATATTTGGCTGCATTTTCATAGTCGTCCATTTGCAGGGCAACACGCGCTTTCAAAGCAGTCACTACATCTACCGTGATATAATTCCCACAATTCTTGGGAGCCGTGTTGACTGTCACGTATGCACCATTAATATACCTGTCATAATCAGCAATGCCATTTTTTGCAGTCTCGATACGTTCTTCGGCTTCTTCGAGGTCCTCCAATATCTGTTTGTAAGTATCTTCCAATGAAGATCGTCCCGGATATTGGGTAGCAGAAAGTTTAGGCTCATATTTTACCTGAAGCGGCAGTCCCGGAGTACTTGCTGCGGTAGCTACATCGTAATCGCGGCAAAATAAAGTAGCTAGATAAAAGTAGCAGTATGCTCTTGTAAAATACGCTTCCCCCTCATACACATTAATCTGTTGTCTCTGGGTTTCAGTCAATTCGATTTCCGGATTCTCATCGATCTTACCTACCCCGTCAATAAAGAAGTTGACACGTCCAATAGCGGCATAGTAGTTCGACCAGATTGTTTCTACGGTAGAGTTGGTGCTCTCGAAAGTCCAACGGTGCAACTCACCATATTTATTAGAGAAATCCGCCACTGCATTAAAGGCATCTGCCTGAACTTCCGGAGCTAATACATAGCTTCCTCCTGTCAGTCCTAAATATACGGAATATATACCGGCACGTGCTTCTTCAAAACCGACTATGGTCGTTAACGCTTCTTCTGTAGGAACAGCATCGTATGGCATTTTATCCATATCACAAGAAGTCACCCCAAGTGTCAGTATAGTCAATGCTATCATAGATATTTTCTTCATATTCACCATTCTTTATGTTTTTAGAAAGTTAGTTCGACTCCGAAAGAATATTGTTTCGTATTGGGATAGTTACCCAATTGGATATTACTGTCTACTTCCGGGTCATATCCTTTATATTTAGTCACTGTGAGTAAATTACGTCCTACAAAGTAGATTCTGGCGTTACTGATTACTCCTGTTTTCTGAATCAGTTTGGCCGGAAGGGTGTACCCGACAGTCAGGTTTTTCATACGCATAAATGAAGCATTTTCCAGTAAATGCGTATCAAACTGCATCGGGGAGTCGGGAGTGGCAATTCTGGTTATATCTCCCGGCTTCTGCCACATGGTAAGCATTTCTACAGTTTGATTGTCCGAACCTGCAAAAGTGGGATTCTCTGTAAAAAAGCGCTCATTATTCAACATATACTGGCCTAGCATAAAAGAGAAGTCGGCACTAACAGAAATCCCTTTCCATCCGAACTGGGTGCCAAAGCCACCGGACCATGGTGCATAGCGTTGTTTGCCGACAAAAACTGCATCTTCTTCGGAGTAACTCTTCGTCAGATTTCCATTTTTGTCGTACCACATATTATATCCGTCACGCGGATCGACTCCTGCCCATTTCACATAGTAATATTCTCCCCAAGGTTTGCCGACCTTCATTTTTAAACCAGTATCGGGCAAGGTATATTCATCCAATCCGTTAAACAGTTTAGTTATTTCATTCTTATTATAATTCAGGTTTCCGGAGACACTCCATGAGAAATCTCTCGTTTTCAGAATATCCACTCCCAGAGTAATATCGAAACCACGATTACGCATACTTGCTACATTTTCCACACTACTACCATGTCCGGTAGTGTATGACAATGGATAACCCATCAACATATCGTCCGTCTGACGGTTATAAAATTCCAGTTCTACAGAAAAACGGTCAAACACTCTTGTACTGATGCCTACATTCAGTGTTTTCATGCTTTCCCATGTCAGGTTATCATTTCCGACGGTAGAAGGAGCAATACCCGGTTGTCCGTTATACAGCAAACCGGAGCCGACCAATGCCAACGCATTATAGGCGCTGATACCGGAATTACCAGTTGTTCCATAGCTCACTTTCAACTGTAAACTGTTCAACCATGAAACGTTCTGCAGGAAATTCTCTTTTCTCATATCCCACATGGCTCCCAAAGAATAAAAGTTTGCCCACTGGTTGTTTTTGGCAAACAGAGAAGAACCGTCCCGCCGTGCTGCCAAATCGACATAATAGCGATCAGCGAAACTATAACTGATTGTGCCGAAATAAGAATTGAAAACCTTGTCATACATCGAATGTATCGGCACTTCTGACTCTGCTCCAGCTGCCATCAGCATCATTCGTGAATCTACCATTTTTTTAGAAGTTGCCGAGAAATTCTCATTCTTTGTGATAATGGACTCCTGACCGGCCAACACGGTAAAAAGATGCTTGTCTGACAGACTGAACTTATATTCCGCCGTATTGGTGAAAGTAAATGAATAATAACGTTCGAAAGACTCGGACGCCACCCCTGCCCCTTCAAAGGGGCCTTCCGGATAGGCTTTATGGGAGTTACGATAATCAAAGGCATCTACTGCCTGCGAGGTACGTATATTCAATCCTTTTATTGGGTTTATATTAAAGAAGGTATTGCCATTGATACGTACCGTACTCCGGTCATTCGGTTGAAGTTCTGCCAAGTAATACGGATTATAATATCCCATATCGTCAAAATAGTCCAATCGTTTTCCATATCCTGTAAAGTTACCTTCTTCGTCTGTCAATATCTCGTTTATTGTTTGGTCAGGACGATAAATACGGGCAGCATACGCTTTATTATAAACGCTATTAGCTTCCGTTCCGAAAGTTGTCGTGTTATATTTCTGATAGGAAAGGTTCACGTTAATCCCGGCTTTCAGCCAGTCGGTCACCTTTACTTCCACATTACTGCGCAAAGTCTCACGGCGCAATGAGGAATCATCCATAATTCCCTCTGTATCATAATGTCCAAATGAAATATAATAGTTGATACCTTCGGAACCACCGACCACATTTACATCATATTGTTGTGTAGGAGCTGCATCTCCGAAGAAGACATCCGCCCAATCTGTAGATATACCATTATCTATATAGAACTTTTTCCGTTTTTGAAATGTAGTATCGTATGCTTTTCCCGGATCCAGCATTTCCTGCAGGTTAAGCCATTGTTCGGTATTCATCATCTCTATGTTATCCCCAGTCATTCTCGACCAGCCATATTGCGCATTGATACTAACACGGGCTTTCTGTCCCATTTTTCCTTTCTTGCTAGTCATTATTACTACCCCGTTAGCAGCACGAGAACCATATATAGCTGTTGAGGAAGCATCTTTCAATACGGTCATGCTTTCGATGTCGTTCGGATTTAATGCTGTAAATGCTCCGGATGATATAGGTGAACCGTCGAGAATAAAGAGAGGTTCTGTATTTGAATTGATCGAGCTGACTCCACGCAATCGCATTACAACACTTCCACTTGGTTCTCCACTGGGAGTAAATACTTGTAAACCGGCAACTTGACCTTGTAATGCATCTCCGGCATTAGCAACCGGTCTATTGGCTATCTTGCTATTATTTACCGTTGTTACCGAACCGACTACAGACCCTAGTTTCTTTGCTGATCCGTAACCTACCACAACAACTTCATCCATCAGTTGTGTATCAGACTTTAAGATAACTCTAACAGTCGGTTGAACAGAAACCGACTCCGTTTTCATACCGATATAAGAGATTTGTAATATTTTTGCTGAATTTGGCACATTCAATAATGTGAAATGCCCGTCTATGTCTGTTATTGTACCTAAGTTAGTGCCTTTTACAACAATTGAAGCCCCTACAACAGGTTGTTTGTCATCATCGGAAATCACTGTCCCCGTGACTTTCTGCGTTTGAGCTGTTATCAGCCCGATACCTATAAAAAGGTATCCAAATAGCAGCGCTAATTTTTTCTTCATAAATCTCTTTTTAAATTATTAAATAGCCCTAAAACATTTAAACTCACTTTTTACACTTAGATAAGTTCTATCAGAACTTAATTATAATCCATTGTTTTTGTAGTGTTTTTACATCAAATATGTAATTCTGGAAAGAAATGTTGCTTGATTTTACTTTTTCAATCAATTTAGATGACTATTCCATAAAAAAAATATGTCTTTTCGTTGTTTTTTGCAAAAAGAATATATACTTTTGTTCCATTATATAATACCAAACCGGAACTGTTAATAAATACAATCCGAAAAAGAGATATAATTTGTATTTTAAGAACTATATATTTATTTTAATAAGAATAGAATATGAAAAAGCACTAAGTTCTGATAGAACTTAGTGCTTTTTCGTTTTAAGGAGCTATTATTAGCCATTTTACTTGGATTTCCTTCCTATTCTACTTTTCAGTTACATTATAATTATATTTTAAATCTCCCTTAAACATAAAATAAAATCAGAAATATAAAAGAGGCTCATTTAAACTATGTTAAATAGACTTCATCTAAAATTTCTTCATATATGACACTCTGTATATTTCTTTATATAGATAAAAACAAGTAAATATACAACAGTACTATTTATTTACATCAAAAACAAACAAGTTATTTTATGATTTCAAAATTTCGAGAAATTTATTCTAGCTTTATCTCTTGATTTTAAGGAGCACCTCGTTGCATTAAAACCAACGAGGTGTTTCTCGGTGTGCAACGGGTCGTTCCTTTAAAAGGAACGACCCGTTGGTTTAAAACCAAAACCCACTTATGTAACTATCTGAAAAGCAAAGCATTACAAAAGCGTCCTCCCGGCCTTTCTTTTTAAGTAAAATTTTCAACAAAAGAAAACGGATACCAATATCAAACACGGTACTCCACTGATAAATATTTTACAAATCAAATCTAAAAACAATGGTTACAGTTACTTTTCAGATCAAGCCCTATCTAGCGGCTTACATGTACATGCGCTACAAAAATCACCTCGACGTACCTCCAGACCGCTCTTCTTCCTCACTTTCCGCGATCCATCTTCTCGACACCCAGCCCATCTACCACTTTCTCCACCAGCTATCCATTCCCCACCCTCCCAACGCCTCATGGCACGAAACCGGAAATATTACCTTCACCCTCCCCCATCCCAGAAACGGTAAAAATCCAAATGTATATAATTATATAGGTCATAACAGTGCACTTATCATTGAAAAAGCAATGGAAGTAGAAATGAGGGCCGAACTTTATGAATTTCTACTGGAAAATAAATACTGCCACGGCATCATGTTCAAAAAATCAATGGAAACTTTTGTCGAACATTATAATATGGTAGGGTTAGTGGAAGAAGAAAGTTTAATGAGGGCGTTTCAGAGGTGGAGAAAGATGATGAAAGAGGAGAAAAATAGGTGATTCTTTTATAGGTTCCATATAAAATGGATCGTTTTTTATTATTTTTGTGTGCAACAAAATGTCTAAACTATGGAATTGAATGAATTTTTAATCGAAATAGACAAGGTATGTCTTGTTGAGCAAGAACGGATGAAGCAGAAGCAACGAAACGGAGATTACTTCAATGTTTTCAACATGCTTGGACTATGGTCTGATGAGGTAAGATTACATTCCGCATTTCTTGCAGAGTTGTTAAATCCAAACGGAAGTCATGGACTGAAAGATGCTCTACTTAAAGAATTCCTTGCAGCTATTGGCTTAAACAAAGATTATATTTCCAACTGTAAAACCAATATAGTCGAACGATACATTGGTGAGCGAACAGAGTCCACTGGTGGGCGCATTGATATAATCTTAGAGGATGGAGAACATGCAGTAATCATTGAGAATAAGATATATGCTATTGATCAACACCATCAGTTACTGCGATACAACAACTATGGAAAGCAACACTTTCCAAAAGGGTTCAAACTGATTTATCTTACCCTTGATGGTCATGAGGCAAGCAAAGATTCATTGGGAGACGAAGAGATTGACTATCATTGTATCTCATACGATGAGCATATTCTCTATTGGTTGTCGCAGTGTGTTATGTTGGCATACGACAAACCGTTGGCAAGAGAGACTATTTCACAGTACATAACACTTATTAAACAAATAACCGGACAAGATATGAATAAAGATAGTAGTGATAAAATAGTAGATTTAGCCATCAATAATATAGAGGCTGTTGTGGCCTTGATGGATAACAGAGCTGAAATTAGCAATAGATTAAGGAATGAATTCGTATTTAAACCATTAGGTGAATTCGCATCCCAAATGGGCTTGTTTTTTGAAGTCAAAAAAGGGAATGAAGGTCCGGCTATATTATTCAAAAAACAAAATTGGTCTCATTATATAACTGTAACGAGAGATAATGGAAGAGATTCGGATTGGAAGAATCTTTATATTGGTGTCTCAAAATCTTATAAATCTGCTGGCGAAGATCGAACTTTGCCTCGTGTTCAACTATCATGTTTTTCTGGACCGGATTCAGCAAACAATGAATGGTGGCCTTATGGTTCTGAATGGCTTCCTTGTAAAGATTGGCACTCCACTAGTAGTTACTTACCCATGCAAACTGGTGAGGTCGCCAATTGGATTATCAACAAAGTTACGCAAATAATAGAAGAGATAGAATCCAGAGACTTGCCCATGTAGTAATTCAAAAAAATGGAAGATTGTATGAAAATTCCTGTAAAACAGACGATTATGAAAGTATACACTCACTTCTATCCAATATGATACGACGAACCATATTATACCTTAAAGACATAAAACAGAATAAGTATTATAATATACTTACTGTTATTGAGAATATTTTGGATGATATGCAGGATTACAATCCATCAATGTCAAGAAAATGTTTTCTCGATCGTGGTAGAGACGATGCTCCATTCCGTACCGGACTACTAATAGAGGATATTGATACCGACATTCTACCTCAAGCTCCTATGGATGAAATTACTATATATGGAATGCCTCTTTATTTTTTGAATGATTCTTTTATGCAATACCCCTCTGGTAATCCCCTAGGAAAGCTATTTCTAGAATTGGAGAAAAAAGAATTGATTACTTTACCAGATATATTACCTAAACGCAAATGTTCTTTCAGACTGAAAGGTTTCTTTGATCCTAATTCTCAAATGCTGAAGGAACTTCTTCAGTTGAAAGGTTTGCTCCCAAAACTCTCATATCTCACAAAGAAACATTTAGGATATGACATTATGGAATATACCAGCCATATCGGTAATGTATATATCCTACATAATAATGAGATATTTCGGAATATTGACTTTCGGGTATCCGAAAAACCAAATGGACTTCATATGCAAATGAAATTCAGGAAGCCATATGTAGATTCTTTAAAGGTAAGAATAACGCAGTATGATAATGAAAGTAACATTATAACTGAAACGGATACAGTTATTGATTGCAGATCAGCGAATATATTTATTCCGCTACCATTCTTCTCACTGCAAGTTGGCATAAAGATATTCAATAACGATGGTGAGCTAATTTGGATGAATAAACGTGTCTTTTTTTTAGGAAAAGAATTCAGTTATGAAACTTTTTCATCTAAAGAAATTGAATTGGAGAAAAGTGAATCAGATGGCAGCAAAAGAACTGTAACTGTAACAAAAATCGCCTTGAATGGTAAGAAAAGAAGGAAATCAAATAAAAAATTAAAGGATAACCTTGCTGATGATGAGTCGCGTTGTTTAGCTGAATTGAATGAAAAACACATGGAGTTTGTATTTTTTAGTGCAGATACTAATCAGAATAAAGAAAACAAAGAAAAGGCAAGAGAATATGTCATGCAACTACTCAACTCTGCAGAAAACGAATGTCTCATTTGTGATCCTTATTTCAAGAAAGAAGATTTCGAAAAGTACATATTCTTTATGGAAAAACTTGATGTTAAAGTGAGAATTATCAACAGTGAGAAACAGTTAGGTAATATAAGCGCACCAGATTCCGAAGACTATCTATTAAAATTGAACGATTGCATCAACTACTACAACAGAAAAGTAGGAAGAGAGGTAGCAGAATGTCGTTCGCTTACCAAGAATCTGTCTATTCACGATCGTTTTATTATCATTGATGATTGTGGCTAGCTTATTGGTTCTTCATTAAATGAGTTTGGCAACAGAGCATCTTCTATTTGCAAGATACCACAAGGTAGTTTAGAATATATGCGTAAGAACTTTGAAAGATGGTGGAATGACACAGAAAACTCGGAATCACTTGACGGCTATATCCAACGCAAAGTTAAGCTCAATGCAAGCCCGGAAGGGAAGCTATTAAAACATATTACTCATTTGACCAGAGTTTTGAACTCACTGAAATCTCAATTAGCAAAATAAAGACATTATGAATCTGGATATTGAAATTCCGAATAGAAACTTCCATGAATTATGTAATGTCATAAAATGGAAGGAAGCCCCACATACATATAATAAAGAAGAGTTGCAAGCAAAATCAATAGCAGATGCACTTTACAATAACATGACACTCGATCCTGACGATGTACTCAAACGTTCCCATTCTTGTGCTCATGGTAAAGAAGAAACGTTCAATTATCTATTATTAGGAAAAAGTGACGAAGAATTGCAAAACGATGTTTCACAAATTTATCATTGTCACTCCTGCTATATATTTTTACCTGGTGAATATTATATACTTTCTAACAGGTTACTACGAGAAGGCAATTATTTGCAATGGCTCACTCTACTACAAAACTTAAAACATTTATTTCTGCAATCGGCACTTATTATGGAACTTAAAGCAGAGCAACATTTTCTTGCAATACTCCATAATCTTGAAAAATACCATTTCGAATATCCTAAAACAATGGCTGCCTTGATAAGAGAATATTGGTTCGAATGGAGTCAACAAGTATCTGTAAACCTCCATTCTTATACACTGAATGAAGACAATGATTATTATAAGAGCTTTCTTCAAATTCAAAGACAAGGTGAACTCAAATACAATAATTGGAAGACTCATTTAAAAGTTCATGTAAAAGTGATATTTGAAAAACTACGAATATGTTTCACAGAGCAGGAACTAACCAGATGGGCAGCAACACTGAAACAAAGAGATGGCAGGAAAGATGTACATTCTGAAGCATATAATAAGTTGACTAAATTGATAAAGGATTATATTATTAATAAGTATAATGCAGCCTATTTGGATATAGATACGGGAGACTTTGACTACTTGATACTTGTGATAGATATACTCCTCAATGATGAAGAGCCCAATGTATCTAAGTTAGAATCGGCTATAAAGACTATCATTAATAATATAAAGAATAATACATATAAATGGTATCCAACATTGGATTCTAACAGTATTGCTAATCTCAATACAATGATCAATGCAATAACGCATATGGGAGATTCCGGCAAGTTACTATTAGAAAAGGAATCGAAATTATGCCATATTGTGTATGAGGGATGGAATGCGACGCCAGAGAATGATCTTTATGATAAGCTACAATCAGAATGTTTCATATTCTGCTGCCAACTACTGCTTATTAGTGCTTCTGAAGCTTTCAATGATGAAATAGAACGAGAGGTATTTTGGAAGAAAGTCACAGATAGTCTATTTCGCCAAATACATGTCTGCGATAATAAATATTTTATAGAACGGTATTACAAACATGTACTGATACTAGCTGCCCTTATCATCAATCAAAAATACAAGAAAGGAGAAATGGAATTCCTGAACAAAATAAAAATGGAAATCATTGATGAGAATATACAAAAAGAAATCATATCGCAAGTTTTGCATAAGAAATAGGATTTTCATTTTTTTCTCGTTTAAAAGAACATGTCACCACTTTGAAGGATTGCCCATAGGTATGAGTAAAGTTCACTTAATCGCACACAATTGTATTAGAAATTAACAGAGCTATATGTTCTTCTCTATCTAATATTTACAATGAATATAGTACATATTTTAGTGTAACCATTCTATTTTCCGCCTTGACATAAGTTGTTAGCCGCCATATCTTTGCGCCGTAACCTTTA
>NZ_JAHQVH010000047.1:0-48962 GCF_019052435.1 Bacteroides sp. MSK.20.12
GTTATCTGGCCTGTTCCGGTTCTCGTGGGAGGGTTTGGGATAGTCGGGGAATTCGTCCCGACCAACTTGTATTGCGCGTGTTGAAGAATATTATAGCTTTTTTCATCTTTTGGGCATGTATCATGACTTTTAGTGGAATCTCTATCTATTCTCCTCTTTTCTTTGTCGCTTATTTCTCTTTCCTCTTTGTGGTTTTAAGCATTTACCGTATCATAATCCGTGAGTTTTTAATAGCCTATTGTGCTAAGGGCAAGCATAGACGTTATGCTGTCTTTATAGGAGGGGGTAATAATATGCAGGTTTTGTATGAGGAGATGGAGAATTCTTTGGCGTCTTCGCTGTATGAGGTTGTGGGGTATTTTGACATAAAACCGAATGAAGCCTTTTCCTCCCAATGTTCCTATTTGGGTAATCCCGACGGTTTTTCGGATTTTATGTCTATACATCCGGGAATCAAGCATGTTTTTTGTTCTCTGTCGATGGAGGAGGGGCGTTATAATTTCTCTATCATGAATTATTGTGAGAACCACTTGCTTTATTTTCATGGTGTTCCTAATGTTTGCAAAGGTTTTCCTCGTCGTATCTGGCACAGTATGGTTGGCAATATGCCTATTTTGAATTTGCGTTATGAACCTTTGGGTAAGATGGAGAATCGTATGTTGAAACGGCTATTCGATGTTGTTTTCTCCGGTCTTTTTCTAGTTACTGTTTTTCCTTTTGTTTATTTCATAGTTGGAAGTATCATAAAGTTGACTTCTCCCGGTCCTGTATTTTTTAAGCAAATGCGTACGGGGTTGAATGGTGTGGATTTTGTGTGTTACAAATTCCGTTCTATGAAAGTGAATGATGAAGCTGACAGCAAACAGGCTACAGCTGATGACCCTCGTAAAACAAAATTTGGAAATTTTCTTCGTCGTTCTAATATTGACGAACTTCCCCAGTTTATCAATGTCTTTAAGGGTGATATGTCGATAGTAGGTCCCCGTCCTCACATGTTGGCTCATACGGAGACTTATGCCCGGTTGATTGATAAGTATATGGTGCGGCACTTTATAAAACCTGGGGTGACCGGTTGGGCTCAAACGCATGGTTTCCGTGGTGAAACGAGGGAGCTTTTACAGATGGAGGAACGCGTAAAGGCTGATATTTGGTATATGGAGCATTGGACAATGCTGCTTGACATATATATCATTTATAAGACGGTGGCGAATGTGATTGTGGGGGAGAAAAATGCGTATTAGAGTGGATTGTATTGATTTGCTATATATAGAATTAGTGAAAGAACTGAAAAATATATATCTAAGTGTTGATTGAGTAACGAAAGTCTAATCGAAATAGAACATATACTAGAGAGATAGTAATTTGTTAGTTATATAAAGGTTATTGTGGCACAAAATCAAAATAAGGTTATAGCTAAAAATACAGTTTTTTTATATATACGTATGATGTTAACAATGTTAGTGACATTATTTACATCACGTATAATATTAAATGCATTAGGTGCGGTAGATTATGGCTTGAATAATATAATCTCAGGTACTATTGTTTTATTTAGTTTTATTAATGGTTCTTTAGCTGTATCAACATCGAGGTTTCTCACTTTTGAATTGGGAAATTCAAATACTAAGAAGTTACAGGCTATCTTTTCAACAGCTTTGTTTATTCATAGTGCTTTTGCTATGATTGTTGTGCTTTTAGGAGAAAGTATTGGTTTGTACTTGATAAATTATAAACTTGTTATTCCATCTAATAGAATATTGGCCTGTAATATAATTTTTCAATGTGCCATTTTTTCTTCTTTTTTGACTATTATTCAAGTACCTTTCAATTCATTGATAATTGCACATGAGCGGATGAAGATTTATGCATACTTAGGTCTTTCTGATGCTATATTAAAATTAGCAATTGCTTATGTTATATTGAAAGCGCCATTTGATAAGTTAATAACATTAGGTATTTGTAATTGGGTAATTACATTTCTAATGTTTATGTTCTATTTTTTTTATTGTAAGAAGTTATTTAAGGAATGTGTTGTTTGCTTACATCCTGATAAACCAGCGTTAAGACAGATGCTTGGTTTCTCTTTTTGGAGTATATTTGGTTCTTTTGCTTCTTTGTTAAAAGATCAAGGGCTAAATATACTGATGAACATTTTTTTTGGACCTACAGTAAATGCAGCTAATGCAATTGCACAACAAGTAAATAGGTGTGTGATGAATTTTACGAATAATTTTACAATAGCTTTGAATCCACAAATAATAAAATCGTATTCAAGTGGAGATAATGTTAGGGTAAGATTTTTGTTGTTTGTAGGCGGGAAGGTGTCTTTTTTCTTACTCATGCTTATATCGATACCAATATTAATATATTGTCACGAAATATTGCTATTGTGGCTTAAACAGATACCAGAGTATTCGGTCTATTTAACTCAATTAGTCATTGTTGTATCTTTAGTTGAGTGTTTTGTATATACGATGGGAGCCGCAATTCAAGCTACTGGTAGGATTCGTAATTATCAAATTATAATAAGTCTTATACAAATAATTTCTTTTCCCATTTCATACGCTCTATATGCTTTGGGATATTCACCGGGAGCAGCTTTTATAGCTATTATAGTTTTAAGTTTAATAGCTATGTTTTGTCGTTTATATTTTCTTTATATTTATATTGGTATAACTGCTTTGGAATATAGTAAAAATGTAATTCTAAGGTGTTTCATTACATTTGGAATTAGTTTGATTATTCCATTATATTTGAAAATAATATTCCCTCCTACAATATTATGCCTACTTTGTATTTGTTTAGTTTCTATTATTATATCTCTTACGGTTGTTTATCTTGTAGGGCTTTCCAATGAGGAAAAGATAGCTATTATTGAAAATACTCGTAGGTTCAAATTTAGTGTTATAATCAAATTCTTGAAAATATTATCTCTTTTGTTTTTTGTGTATTTCTGTATAAGTTTGATGTCACACGATAATGGAAAGCAGGCTTTAAATGTAAAGAATGTAAATATTCATTTCTCGTATGATGATGTGTGGCAATGCCTTGACGACATAACTGTACATGAGAATGAATACAATAGTTTGTTTGAAAATTCATTCTTTGCATATTTGAGAGAAAAACATAAAAAATATGGAAGTAAGTTTACACTCTATGTTTATGAGAAAAATGACAAATTCAGAATAGACCATGTAACTGATAAATTTAAGAAAGAATTTCAAGAAAATAGCGACTGGTTAAAGTTTGCCTTTCATGCCAGTACCGCATCTATGAATATGCAATCTTTGGAAGAATTTGAGAAATCTTACAATAACGTGTGTACTAGTATAACAAAATTTGCAGGTAATAAAAGTGTTGCTCATATAGTTCGATTACATGGTTTTCAAGGTGATAGGCAGCTTTTGAACTTGTTAAAACCAAGTACTAAGGTTTTGTTGACAGCAGATGATTCTCGGTTAAGTTATGATTGTACTTCTTTGGAAGTTGATAGACTAAATTCAGATACAATCCACAAAAATGGCTTGGTTTATTGCAAAACAGATTTGAGATTTGAGAAAATATCAGACTACGCATTCTTGAATCTTGAATGGATGAACAATTTAGTACAGAAAGATACTATTGTTGTGTTTACTCATGAATGGTTATTTAATGATTTGTTGAATAATTATAAAATAGATAAGTTTTTAGAACTAACGAATGGAGCTATTTATATAAACTAAATATTTATGGAAAGGATTAAGCGTTTCATTGATGGATATGTTCCTGTAACGAGTTGTACGTTAAGATGTCATTATTGTTACATTACCCACCAACGTCTTTTTGATACAAAATTACCCAAATTCAGATATGATGCAGCATTTATTCGTAAAGCATTATCAAAAGACAGATTAGGAGGTACATGCTTGATTAATTTATGTGGAGGAGGGGAGACTTTATTGCCTGCTGAGGTAGTTGGGTATACAAAAGCATTATTAGAGGAAGGGCATTATGTAATGATTGTGACTAATGCAACGTGTTCAAAACGTTTTGATGAGATCGCTCAATTTCCAAAAGAGTTAAGAGAACGTTTGTTTTTCAAATTTTCATATCATTATTTGGAATTAAAAAAAAGGAATCTATTACATATCTTTTTTAGGAATGTTTGTAAAATGCGTGATGTAGGGTGTTCATTTACACTTGAGGCCACACCATCTGATGAATTAGTTCCTTATATAAATGAAATGAAAGAGGAAGCATTGAAATATTTGGGTGCGCTAAATCATGTTACTGTTGCTCGTGATGAACGCTGTAAAATAGAAAAATTACCAATTCTAACAAAAATGTCTCGTAATGAATATCAGAAAACTTGGGGAGTGTTCAATTCCGAGTTTTTTGATTATAAGATGTCTATTTTTGGAGTGAAAAGAAAAGAATTTTGTTATGCTGGTGATTGGTCTTTAAGTGTGAATATAGGAACAGGAGAAGCTTCTCAATGTTATTGTTCTTATTTTAAACAAAATATATATAAGGATATAACTAAGCCAATAAAATTCATTCCTGTTGGAAATAATTGTAATCAGTATCATTGTTATAACGGACATGCTTTTTTAGCTCTTGGCGACATTCCAGAATTGAGGACTCCTACGTATGGTGAACTGAGAAATCGTATAACGATTTATGGAACTGAATGGCTACAGCCTAAAATGAAGGCTTTTATGAATACAAAATTATACGAATCAAATAAGGAATATACTGAAGTAGAAAAAATGAAGGTCAATAGATTGATTCGTATTTTAAGAATAAAGTCTGATGCTAAAAACTTTGTTAAACGAATTCTATTTAAGGTAAAGCATGGATTTTAACGAAAAGATAAATAAGCTAAGAACAGAAATTGCAAAGGCATTAATTCCTGTTATTGATAATGACTATGTTTTATTGGGACTTCCATATTATGATAATGTTGGAGATGTTTTAATATGGGAAGGAACGGAAAATTTTTTAAGAACTCTTTCTCATAAATGTTTGAAGAGGGCTTCAATAGACACTTTTGATTTTGGGATATTAGATTCTAATGTTATTATTCTTTTACAAGGAGGAGGGAATTTTGGTGATATATGGATAGAACATCAAGCTTTTCGTTTGAAAATAATAGAAAAATATCCTCAAAATAAAATTGTAATTCTTCCACAAACAGTATTTTATACAGATGATTTCATTTTAAAAAAAGAATGTGCTCTTTTATCAGATCATAGTAGGTTAACAATATGTGTGAGAGATAAACGTAGCTATGATTTGTTGAAAATGAATACCTCTAATCAGATACTACTAATTCCAGATATGGCTTTTTATATTGATTTGCAGTATATTCATCGTTTTGTTGGTAAGGTACGTGATAAAGCTTTGTTATTAAAGCGGAAAGACAAGGAAATAGTAGATTGGGATTTTAATGAATATATTAAGGGAGAAAGGTGGGTTGAGGTAAGGGATTGGCCTTCTATGGAAAAGAAATCATTGCTTTTACGGCTTTTATATAAGTTGGTGAGTATTCAAATAAAAACAAATTTTCCAATAGGAGATATATTTGCTTTTTATTATTATAGGAATAGAGTTATTGCTCAGGGAGTAGAATTTGTTTCTCAATACAAAAATATATACACAACAAGATTGCATGTAGCAATTTTGTCAATTCTGCTAAATAAACCTTTCTTTTTCTTTGATAATTCTTATGGAAAGAATAGTTCATTTTTCGATACATGGCTCTTTGATTTAGATAACGTGGAATTTATATCAAAAAAAATATGTCCAAAGGAGTAAGTGTAATTGTTTGTTGTTATAATAGTGCTTGGATTATAGAGCGTTGTTTGAATGCATTACTAAAGCAAAAGCTAAATAATTCCATTGCTTGGGAAATTATAGTAGTAAATAATGCTTCAACAGATGGCACAGATGTAATTGCAAATAGATTGCTAAATAATGCATCCATACCACATAAAGTTATTAATGAACCCAAACAAGGATTAGTTCATGCCCGAAAAAGGGGAGTGGAAGAGGCTCAATATTCTTATATTCAATTTTGTGATGATGATAATTTATTATGTGATACATATATAGAGCAAATGTTTGAAATGATGGAGTCTAATCCACTATTAGGTGCATGTGGTGGAATGGGAGTTGCAGAATTTCAAGGGATACCACATCCTTTTGTAAAAAAGCATTTGCCAATATATGCTATAGGACCACAAAAGGGTGAGACTTATTTATATGGTGCAGGGCTGTGTGTTAGGGCTTCATTATTGAAAGAAATATATGATTCGCATTATATGTTATTATTAACAGGTCGATGTGGAAATCGTTTACTTGCAGGTGATGATAGTGAAATAACAAAGTTAATCCTGCTTAAGCAATATATGCTTGCAGCATCAGAGGAAGCGACATTTATTCATGTACTCTCTGAAAAAAGATTGGGTTGTAAGTATTTAGTATCTATGTCTAAAGGGTTTGGGTTATCCGCACCTGTTCTTATGGCATATGATTTTGCTAT
Source organism: Bacteroides sp. MSK.20.12 (assembly GCF_019052435.1). Lineage (NCBI taxonomy): Bacteria > Pseudomonadati > Bacteroidota > Bacteroidia > Bacteroidales > Bacteroidaceae > Bacteroides > Bacteroides sp. MSK.20.12. The sequence continues at coordinate 6,524 of NZ_JAHQVH010000047.1, forward strand.
AAATGAAAAAAAATCTATTATTTACCACTATGTATCTTACATCAAAACGCTTATAAAGATTTGTTTAAATGTATGCTTGGTGCTTTTTCAGAATGAACGTATAGTGTCTGTTTATTATTTCACAAGTGTTATTAAAGGATATCATTTTTGGACAATAAGACGGCTTCATTCTGTTGTTCTGAATTCTTTGAATAAGGACCGCATCAAAAAAAATCTTTCTTCACAATAATAGTTGTGTTAATGGAAATATGTGGTAGATATTGGTATATGGAGTATTTTAAGAAATTTTTCGGTGAAATAGTTAAGTCGTTGGGATTATGAAAACTTATTAGCTTTGAGTATTAGTGTGAGTAATAACAAATAATAAAATTTAGTTTGATTTTGGGCTTATTTATCTAAAAATCGCTTCAAGGCAGATTTTCCTATAGGATATGTCAAAATTGAACGCTAACATTTGTATATGAAAAAAATAATAGGCTACGTTTCAGTTGAAGACCCTTTTCGAGACAAAAAGGCATGGAGTGGAACAAAATATAAAATAAGAGAAGCAATTCAAAATGCAGGTTATGAAGTGATTTGGATTTCTTGTAAACCGAGTAAGGTTTATTTTATAATTTTGAAAATATTACTAAAAACGCTTTTTGGAAAAAAAGCTATAGTAGAGCATAATAAGTATTATTTAAAACTTTGTGCCAGATCCATTAATATGGAAAAGGTACGATTGTGTGATTATATTTTCTTTCCGGGAGGAGCACAAATTAGTGAATTTATCAAATTTGAGAAACCAATAATTTATTATACAGATGCAAATTTCCATATTATGATAGATTATTATTGGTATGGCTTGTCTTCGTGGTTACTAGCTCAAGGAGAATATTATGAAAAGCGGGCGATTGAAAATTCCTTTATTAATATTCGTTCTTCTCAATGGGCAGCTGATTCTGTAGTTAGGGATTATGGTGGTAATTCTCAGAGAAATTATATTCTAGAGTTTGGAGCGAATCTTGAAGATAAGGATCTTTTGCATACGGCTTCTTATGAAAAAGGGACTTTGAATATCTTATTCTCTGGTGTAGATTGGATTCGTAAAGGAGGGGAAGTTGCAGTTAAAACTGTACAACTGTTAAATAAGAGGGGGATTAGCTCCTGTTTATTTATTGTGGGACTTTCCGAAATACCTCAAAAATATGCGAATCTTCCCTTTGTTCGAATGATAGGATTTTTGGATAAAAATAATTTGGAGCATTATCAAAAATATGTAGATATAATGAAGAGCTCTCATTTGCTTTTATTACCAACTCATGCAGAATGTGCTGGTATCGTTTTTTGTGAATCATCTGCATTTGGTTTACCTATATTTACTTATAATACAGGGGGGACGGGAAATTATGTTATAGATGGGGTAAATGGTTATAAACTCCCTTTGACTGCACGAGAAAAGGAATTTGCAGATACTATCGAAAAAACTTTGAAATCGGGTGAATTTTTTCAATTACATAATGGAGGTATAACACTCTTTAACGAAAGATTGAGTTGGGCTACTTGGTCAAAAAGGTTTAGGAAAATAATGGAAGAAAATAATCTTTAATCTATTAGTTCTCAATTTTAGCATTTTTGTTTGTATGAAAAAAGTCGACTTTTACTATTGTCTAATGGATAAATTAGTATGATATGCAGTTATAATTACTTTGGGACTTTACTGTTTGAATGACTCTTATTCTATTGATAATTCTATTGAAAGGTTTATATGTCTCTTGGTTAGAGAACGAAAGAACTTTATACTTCTGTAGAATATCATTTTTAAATTTATATCTCGTTAGGGTGGAGTTGGGTTAATATAGGTAGGCATGCTTAAAAAATGATATAGTAGAAGATCTCGGGGGGATTTGATTGTATATAGTGCAGCGAAAAAGGAAATATATTTGTAAAATCATGTGTTGAATGTTTAGGAAGTAGTCTTTTTATAGATATTATTAATTTTGGAATGGTGACAACTATGATATATGGATTTATTGATAAGGATCAGAAACAATTATTTCAAATAATATGTGATCTATAATTCCTAGATTTCTGCAGGTAATTTTGAGACAAGAAATACACAATTTTATTGTATGCATTTTTGTGATGAAAGTTGGAGGAGTAAAAGTTTTTTTGAACAATTAAAAGGTGGATTGAAAAAATCTTAATCATCGATAGTTGCTATATGTATACTTTGTACTTTTTACTAATTTACTTTATCTTTTGCTGGAGAGTTCGTGCATACTTAGTGCTTTCTTCATTATTGATTTTATTTCCTATTCATATCACATTAAAGCATTGTTTTGCAATTCTAGGTGGGGATGTTTATTTTCCTTTTTGGTATGATATTGCAATATTCTTTCTTCTACAAAAGGCGTTTAGAGTTAAAATGCAGGTTTCTTACTATTGGATTGTCTTTTTATTTTTTATATTATATCTTTTTGCCTTTTATTTTTTGCTGCCTAATGATAAAGATGCAATCTCGACATTGAGGATTTACCTTCATTGCTTTGGCTTATTTTTTAGTTTGTCAACTTTGAAATTTACTTCATTACAAATAAAAAAACTTTTTATTGTACAACTTTGGGTAACATATATTCTTTGTATATCAGGAATTGTCATTTATTTTTTCTTTCAATCAGATTGGCATCTTTTTTTAAATCATTATATAATTGATAAGAATGGAGCCTTGAGTTATGTAAGTCCATCTTTTACGATAATGGGAATTGAGAGGATGAATGGTCTTATTGGAGCTCCAAATCAGTTTGGTGTCTATATGGCATATGTTTGGCTATGGATATATTCGGCATGTATTTCTAAATCTATAAACAAATTTTCTTCTTGTTTATGCCTTGTCTTGGTTTCTGGATGTTTGTTTATGTCTTTTTCTAGAGCTGGTTGGGCGCTTGTTCTTATAACACTCTTTTTATTTAATTATTATAAAGGGAAAGCCGTTGTTGTAATCAAATTTATGTTTGCTATGTTATTTGCTTTGGTATTAATAATGGCTATTGTTTTTATTTTAGAACCAATGTTTTTCAATATTGTAGTAGCTTCTTTAACAGGTGAAGAAAGTAGTGCTTCAACAAGAGGAGATATGGTTCATGATTTTTATTTGCAGTTATTGTCAACGCCATGGGGAAATGGTCTAGGAGCAGGAACTATAGATGGTGATGGAGGAAATATTGCAGAATCTTCTATTTTATTACAAGCTTATGAAATAGGAATACAAGGATGTGCCTTTTATTTGTTTTTATGGTTTGTGCTTTTAAAAAAAATGAGACAATATAAAACGGAGATTTATTTGATAATGTCGTCGTTGATGATTGCTACATTAATGGTTTCCGTTGTATCAGTTAATATATTTCAGTATCCTTATGTTTATTATATATGGGGAGGGATGGGATTTGTTTTAAATAAATCAGTAAAATCAGTTTATGAGAATAGATAATCCATTAATTACTGTCATAACAGTGTCTTATAATTCAGTATCTGTTATTGAGGATACGATAGAAAGTGTACTTAAACAAACATATCCTTGGATTGAATATATAATTATTGATGGTGGAAGTCAGGATGGTACGATTGATATAATAAGACAATATGAAAAATCTATTTCTTTTTGGATTTCTGAAAAAGATAGTGGTGTATATCATGCAATGAATAAGGGTATTGATAGAGCGACAGGGGAATGGTTGATTTTTATGAATAGTGGTGATCGATTTTATTCTGAAACAATTTTATCACAAGTGTTTGAGCATGAATATAAATCAGATATTATTTATGGTGCTGTAGAATTAGATTATGGTTTCACTAAAATTATAAAGAGACCATATCCTTTAGAATGTCTTCCATTGCATATGTGTTTTTCACATCAATCTTGTTTTGTTCGAACTGATTTAATGAAAAAGACTAAATTTGATACAAACTATTCTATTGTTGCCGATTATGCATTTTTCTTGGAACAATATAAAAAAGGAAATCTTTTTCATCAATTACCGTTTACAATATCTACTTATGATAATGTAAATGGAATTTCATCTGCTCCTAATATTAAAGTTTTAGTAAGACACTTAAATGAATTACAAAGAATAGAGGTATTTCATGGTTCTATACATTTTGAAATATTAAAGTTTTTAGTAAAGAGAATGATTAGATGTGTATGTCCGAAATTCATTCTAAAAATTTACTACAGAAAGGTGAATGATTAAGTAAGAATGGTAGATACTGACATAATAAATGAAAACAATATACATAGTTGACTTGATTGGATCTTACTGTGGCATGCATTATTATGATGAAGCATTTGCCGATATTTTGCGAAAGAAGGGATCTCAAGTAAAAATTCTTTCTACTTTTAATGAACAAGGAGAGAAACCTTTTTTCTCTCTTATATTTGGTAGGAATAAACTGATATCAGTGTTGTTGCTTTTGAAAAATTACCTACGGTTATTGAAACATATGATTACTCACAAGAGAGGAGTATATATTTATATGTGTTATGGTGAACTTTATGATCTGTTAATGATGTCACCTGGTATGGTTAGTAGGCGATTATGGTGTGATATGCATGAAGCACATGCTTTAAAATATATAGATACTTCGCGTGTCTTATGTTTCTTTGATTGGTATTATACTAAATATGTACGTTGCTTTATTTATCATTCTGAGCGTACAAAAAATATATTGAATACTATAGGGGTAAAAGTTCCAATGTTATATGTACCTCATTTAAAATATTCTTTTAAGAAAAAATATGAGGAAAAGTCACTATCTAAAGATGTTGCTAATGCATTTGTGAGTATTGGTAAAATTAAATTTCTTTTTTTTGGAAACTTAAGTCATGCAAAAGGTATTGATATCATTGTAGATGTATTTGCGAGATTACCACATGATGTAAGGGAAAAAGTCGAACTTGTAATTGCTGGTAAAAATGTTGAAAATATAGATTTTAGTTTATTGTGTAGAATATCAACAGATTACAGGGTACTTGATCGTCATATTAATGATGATGAATTGGTCTATTTATATAGTCATACAGATGTAGTTTTACTACCTTATCGTAAATCTTCACAAAGCGGTATTTTTGCTATGGCATGTTATTTTAAGAAAGTTATGTTATTAACGGACATTCCATATTTTCGTAAAATGATAGACGAGTTTCCTAGTTTTGGCAGACTTACATCAATCAATAAATATCGTCAATCAGTAGAGGATATAATAAAAAGACCAGTGTTAGATAATTATTATACAACTTCAGATTGTGAACGTTATGAACAGAAGAAAGAAATAAACGATTTTGTAACTATGGTTGATGCTGAAATAAATAGAGCTTGAAAAAATGATTATGGTATTTTATAAATTTATTTCTGCTTTTATTTAAGAAGAAGTGAAACTCTCATATTGGACTCGCTACACGAAATATTGTTCCGAGAAAAAGAGATTGTTTTGTATACTTAGAGTTATCAATTTACCTTCATATATTAAAATTTCTGATGAAAATAGCTTTTATTGGCACTCGTGGTATTCCAAATAACTATGGGGGCTTTGAGCAGTTTGCTGAATACATTTCTGTAGGTTTGGCAAAAAGAGGTCACATCGTGACTGTTTATTCTCCTCATTTTCACCCTTATAAAAAAGATTTTTATAAAGGAGTACGTATCAAACATATTTATAGTCCTGAAACATGGATGGGGAGTTCTGTTGGGAGTTTCTTTTATGATTATTTTTCGTTAAAAGATGCACTGAAACGGGAAAAGTTCGATATTATTTATGAAGCAGGGTACACTAGTATTGTACCAGCTTATATTTGGTTTAATGTGAAGAATATTAAGTGTCCAATATTTATAACGAATATGGATGGATTGGAATATAAGCGTACAAAGTTTAATAAATGGATACGGAAATTTGTCTTTTGGGAAGAAAGACAGGCTGTGAAACACAGTCATTATCTAATTGCTGATAATATGGGTATTCATGATTATTATAAGGAGAAATATAATAAAACTTGTCGTTTTATTGCTTATGGAGCAGATATACATGATGATTACAATAAGGAAGTATTGAAAGAATTTAAGTTAGAATTGAATGATTATTATTTGCTTGTAGCGAGGTTAGAACCTGAGAATAATATCGCAATGGCTATAGAAGGGTATTTGGCTTCTAAAGAAAATGGGCGTAAACCATTGATAATTGTAGGTAAAACTAATACCCCTCATGGTAAAAAACTTGTGGATCAATATGCTAAAGAGAGTTATGTGCGTTTTATTGGTGGTGTTTATGATTTTGATAAACTGAATTCAATACGTAAGTTTTCTTTTGCATATTTTCACGGTCATTCAGTAGGAGGAACAAATCCATCACTTTTAGAAGCTATGGCTTCAGGTTGTTTTATTTTAGCTAATGATAATATATTTAATCGATCAGTGCTAAAAGAAAATGCCAAATATTATCATACAGCAATAGAGGTGACCAAGTTATTAAATGATATGGATATTATTGTTGCACGAGATAAAGAGAAATTTATATCTGCAAATTTGGAAGAGATAAAAACAGAATATTCTTGGGAGCATTTAGTAGATGAACATGAAAAATATTTTATGGAATTGTTTGTTGAGAAATGATGATAAAGCAAAATGTGTAGTAATTGAAGGGCAATTATGAAATTTTAATAAATGTATGGTGAATTAACCCCAAAAAGGTATGGTATAAAATAAATGTTGAAAATGTTGAGATGTAATAAACACGTGAGTGTTTCGTATGTGAGATGAAAAAAATGTAGGTCCCTAGCTTCATGCTGTTTACAGCATGATTCTCCTACATTGTGGATTAGAAATAGCGCGACGGCGCATTTCTAATCTACGCCCTGACATCGGAGGTTAAAGCCGATGTGAATTTCCCACTATATCAACTGTCTGTGAAGATCGTTGATATTTCTTTTTATTTCCATTATACCGGATAATAGCCTCTTCTTTCTTTGTTTATATGTTCTAATTTTTGTAACTTTATAGCATATAAAACAGTAATAAAGAAACGATGGAACATTCAGAATTTGTAGTGAAATGTTATAATAAACAAGAGTTGGCGCAGATGTATTTTCCTGATTTGACGATTCGTGCTTCGGTCAATAAACTCCGAAGGTGGATGAGGAGATGCAAGCCATTGATGAATGAGATACTGTCTACCGACTTTCATCCGAAGACAAAGGCATTTTCTGTGAGAGAGGTACGGCTTATTGCCTATTATTTAGGAAAGCCGGGAGAGCTATAAATGCTGTAATAATTGAATCTCTAAATGATATAAACATAAAAAAGAACTACGGGAGACTGCACTTTCGCCAGCTCCCGTAGTTCTTTTTATATATCCATATACTCCTTGCGACTGTCAAAACAGGGACAAGCTTTATGAATCGAAGCACTAAGTTGATAATGCCCCATGATTTGCGCTTCCGGATACTGATGTTTGAGAATTGTCAACAAGTCAAGCAACGCAAAACGCTGTGCCTGTGTTCTCGTATCCGCCGGACGGCCTTCTTCATCCAACCCACCTTCATAACAGATTCCAATACTGTGCCGGTTGAATCCTCTCACATGCGCTCCCGGTTCCGATACCGGCCGGCAATGGTGAAGTTCCCCATTGCGAGTGATGTAAAAATGATAACCTATATCCTTGAAACCTCGTTGCAGATGACATTGTCGAAGCTGCTCTACGGTGAAGGGAACATTGCAGCGCGTTGCGCTGCAATGAATCACCAACAACTTAATCTCACGTGGGAGATAGCTTTCTTCTGAATTTTCCATATCGGTCAGCAGGAGATTAATGCCCCACACAGGACGTTACACCGATAGCCGAGATGATAGAAGTCGCGATAGTCACGATAAACTGGAGAATGTTTTTCCAAAGTTGCTTTTTCATACGAATTTAAATTAAAGAATAGATACTCATGCATTATAAACTATAAACTCAAGAACCAATCAATAACCGGCTGATTATGCTGCCGGGTCAGGAGCTTCTCCGCTGCCGGAGCCTCCTTGATTGTCGTCACCATCATCAGGAAGTGGATCTTTATCCGAATCTGCAGAAGAATCACTTTTATACAATGTATAATCCAGCGTCTTACACAGTTTGCGAAGGTCACTTCCCGGATAAAAAAGCACTTTGCCCTTATCGATACACGATGCCTTGAATTCTTTTACCGTATCAGTAGGAGTACCCGTCTTGATACTCATACGGAAATTTCCCAGATCACCCATCTGCACGATGTTTCCTTCCTCCAGTACATTAACGATTTCGAGCAGGAACTCACCGATACAACCTTCCAATTCTCCTTTGGAGTAAGAAGAACGTTCGGTAATTCGTTTGCAGACTTCCTTGACCGTTACTTTGCGACCGCTACGCGCTACTGCATAGTACTTCGGAGTTTCATCAGGTTTCAACAGGTTCTTGCGAGCCATGAGAGTGTAATTCTGTGCCATAAACTTTTAATTTTTAATTGTCTTGTAATCGATTACATGACAAAAGTAATACATTGGAAAAGTGACATGACGCATAGTGACGTACACGGGCGCATAGATAAAAAGAAAAAACATTGGGAGATTTGTATCGAAACTTCCCAATGTTTGATTTCAATTATTGAGATGTTTTTTTCAAATCTCCCGATGTTTTTCCGATTCTCCAAAAGGACAAAAGGACAAAAAGACACCTATGACTGTTATTTATTCATCTTAGTATAAGAACCATGAGATACCTTGCTGATTTTTATTCCGTTAAGTGATTTTAGAAGACGTGTAACCTTACGAAGGTTGAAATCGTATTTTGCGCCAATCTGAATTGCTTCATCTGTAGTGAAGCTGTCAGGCAACTCATTGACGAAATTACGAATAATGTCCGGATTCTTCAGAGGACGGACCGCAGGAGCCGGCATGGATGAGTGTAACAGACGGCTGTGCTCGTAACAACATAGAACGATTTGAAGAGACCGTTCGAAATCGGCATCTATACAATAAATTTCGGAGGAGAGATCGGTTGCCTCAAATTGCCGGATGCGGGTCTGAATCATGCTGATACGCATCACCAGAAAAGCATAGCGCTTCACTACGGCTTGGAGGTCATCATTGCCCTCCATCGCTACCTCGGACAGCATACGTGAGAAAATCTCATTCAGACGGTTCCATTGCGGACGGGTGAAATGAAATAAAACAGGATGCGCCAGGCAGAAATTATATAGTTCGTAGACACGATGGGCAATCGGCTTGAAAGAGTCTTCCAATGAAATACAATCATCACCCATCTCTTTCCAGTGGGGAGCTTCACGGAAAGTGTAAGCCAGAATACGGCTGGGAAGTCCGTTTCCGTAACTGTTTAATAAACAGTCAATCTGTCCGGGAGTACCCGTTAGAAGCAAAGCTAATTTAGGATAACGGATATAGATTGGGATAATACCGTTGGCTTTATAGGAAGAATCAATGTTTTCGTGCTCAAAAGCTTTGCGGAGCATATCATCGAAGTTACCACAATCCAGGTGATTGGCCGTGGAGAGCGTTTGGGCTTCCGTATCGAAAATGATACTTCCTTGCGAACCGTTGTCCTGCATCTGAATTTGCATACGGGTGTAACTGGTAGTGGCGGGAATGAATAACATTTTAAAAGGAGGTCTTTGAGGCTCTTCGGAACACGTTTCTCCTTTTTTCCTTTTCCGCTGACATTCTGCTTGCCAGGTATTGTGCGCTGTATGGTAGTTTTTTAACATGGATTCACTGGTAGACAGTATTTCAGTCTGTATTTCTTCCAATAGATAGCGTCCGGTTTGGGCAATGCTTTTACCGCTGCCGGCAGAAGAAAATATGACACAGAACAAATGGGGGGAATATTTTTTGTGGTTATAAATTCCGAAAGTTTGTGGAAGTGCCGCACTTAGTGCGGTAAGATCGGAAAGGAGGGAGATGTCTTGTTCGCGGTCGCTTGCGTCTTCAATGATACAGTCATTCAGTAGATCGGGAAGATTATTGTACAAATCGCGCGGGAATAAAGGTGTTCCTTTCCTGAATTCTTCTCCCAGCCAATAGGCTTCTTCGGTGCTATCGGAGTTTTCTAAAGTACCATAGGGGATTTTTGTCCTTATGTCCTTTTGAAAGGAAGAAGAGGTGGCTGTAGAGGAAGCAGGTGCGTGCTCGTTAACTTGCTTGTATCCAGATGATAAAACACTTGTCAATTCTTCGGGACGAAAATCTGTATGCTCGAAAAATGCAGTAAGCTCACGTAATATGCTTTCTTGCGGATAGTGTCGGCGGGAGGCTTCGCAGGCCAGTTTGAAGACGTTGGAATGACGTTGTCCGGCGGTCAGGGGATGGAGGAAAATATAGGACGAAATAAATTGGGCGATTTCTGCTTCAGACACGTTTTCCGGGGTATTATCCTGAAGAGGAAAGGGAGGAAGCACTTTATTTTCAGAGGAAGCGTTTGTTTCCTCTTTTAGATGTGGTTCCAACACAAATGCCTGATAAAGACCGGCAACATATCCATTAGGCGAATAACTGAAATAACACAGACGACTTTCGTCCTTGCAGGCCGGATCACTCTCCAATCCCAGCAATTGATTGTAGTAACGGCTCACTAATTGCTGCCCTTCACGATGGCGGTTTTCGATACCTTCCACATAGGCGAAAACTTTCACTCCGTCGGTAGGACTTTCTATGACCGCTACCGTGTGAGGATCTGCCGCACAACGTTGGATGACTTGAAGACGATCTTTTACATGATCGTAATCGAGCCCGACAATATGGCTGGGGAGGAGGAAGTTTTTGATGGCATGTGCTCCGTCAAAAGTACCTGCCGGAGTGAAACAGGGGAGCTGGCTCTTCAACTTCTGTGCCGCGGCATGGTCTCCTTCTGCATAGTATCGGCGGATAGCGTTTATAATAGAGGCATAGACCGGATGAATACACATAATGATGACTTCAAGGAAAGACATGACTTTGGGCTTTTTTGAATACACGTTCTCGTAAATCGAGACTTTGATTTCTTCTAAGGCTTTCATATAAAATTGTTTTTTGTAAGATTGAGTTACCTGACTATCAGATAACGGGAACAAAGGTCGGGATATTAAAAATAGGGTTGCTTCCCTATGTGAATAGTACTTGATAAAGCAAATAAAAACTGAAATATTATAAATTATTAATCATAGAATGACATGGCAAAAGAAAAACAGGAACCATACGAGTTTTTGAGCAATTTGGTATTGGCTTTAATGGATATGGATCGTATTTTCAGTAACAGTTTTTTTACGAGCGAACTTGATATCTCTCCCAAAACACTGAGTGAGATAAGACGGGGAGAGGATATGTGTATTTATCAGTATGTGCGCGTGATCCGGTGTATGACGGAGTATCTTCATTTAATCATCCGTATGGATATGTTGCTGAAGGAGTTAAGAACCGTATTAGCTTCCAATTGCGATTTGGTGGTTGCTACGGTTCCGCACCGTTTTCATGGAACTTGCCAACCGAAAGAGTGGGTGGTAGTGATGCAATGGGATGGGGTGAAATTGTGATTTCTACAGAAAATAGGGCATTTTTTCAATCTTTTTGCCCGAATCCTTTCTTTATTTAATTTTTTTTATATCTTTGCTTTCATATTGAGAAACACGGATAAAAACTCACTTATTTATTCATATAAACTTAATAAATTATGTTCAAAGCTCCTTTCTCATTTGACGGTCGTATTCGTAGAATCGAATACTTCTTGTCAGGCATTATTGGTGGTATAGTTTCTAGTATTGCATGGGCACTAGGCGTAGGTACATTTGTTTTGGGTGCTGCCAGCGGATCGGCCGGGGGATCAGTATTTGGTTTATTGATCGGTCTTGCTGCTATGATTGCATCTATTTGGTTCTCTCTGGCACAGGGGGTGAAACGTCTGCACGACTTAAATAAATCCGGTTGGCTGATTTTGTTGTGCTGTGTGCCTATTGTTGGTTGGATTTTTGCATTGTACATGCTGTTTGCAGATGGCACGGTAGGTCCTAATCCTTATGGTGCAGATCCGAAAAACCGTATGCCGTATCAGGCACAACCTGCTTCTGTAAACGTGACTGTAAACGTTTCAAGAGAAGATGTAAAAGTTGACAAGCCGGTAGAAGCTGCTCCTGCACCTGCGGAAGCTCCTGTAGAGGAAGATAAAGAAAAGGCTGAATAATCTTATTAAAGAAGAAATAATAGAGCCTCCTGCGAAATTCGTTTTGCAGGAGGTTTTTTTGTTATTAACCTGTTTGTTATTCAATATTTTGTCTAAATTTGTAAGTGTAACATAATAAATAATGATTTGTAAGATGAAAGAGTATATTCCCAATCCGGTGGATACAGGACACATCCAACTCCCGAAGGAATTGGAATACCTGGTAGAAGAAATGGCTAAGAATGTTCATGAGGTCTGGTCGAAAACCAGAATAGAACAAGGTTGGACGTATGGCGAAAAGCGGGATGATGTATTGAAACAGCATCCGTGTCTGGTTCCGTATGAAGAATTGCCTGAAGAAGAAAAGGTATATGACAGAAATTCTTCAGTGGAAACCTTGAAACTGATAATGAAACTGGGGTTTAAGATTTCGAAGGATGAAAAATAGATGATGAATGATGGCAACAATCTTATTCAGAATTTATTTTTATCTTTGAAATCCATTATAAACAGAAAAAGAAATAGATATGAAAAAAGTAATTTGCAGTGAGAAAGCTCCGGGGGCTATCGGCCCTTATAGTCAGGCGATAGAAGCTAATGGTATGGTATTTGTGTCCGGTCAGTTGCCTATTGATGCCGCTACGGGACAGATGGCTGAAGGGATAGAAGGACAGGCTCGCCAGTCGTTGGAGAATATCAAACACATTCTTGAAGAAGCAGGATTGACAATGGGAAACATTGTCAAAACTACTGTATTTCTTCAGGATATGTCCCTGTTTGCAGGGATGAATGGCGTGTATGCCACGTATTTTGACGGAGCTTTTCCGGCACGTTCGGCGGTTGCCGTAAAAGCTCTGCCCAAGGATGCGTTAGTAGAGATTGAGTGTATCGCGGTTCGCTAACAAATCTGCGACAATGAAACTGCTGCCTCCTACAAAGATCAGATCTTTGGGGGGGCAGTTCTTTTTTGCCGCCTGTACAGCTTCCACAACAGTGGGGTAGGTGGTACCTTTCAATCCGGCTTCTTCTGCCAATGCCAATAGTTCATTTTCCGGAAGCGCGCGTTTCACGCTTGCTTTGGTAAAATAATAGGTGGCATATTTCGGCAATGCTCGCAGAACTCCCCGGATGTCTTTGTCATTGACCATGCCGAATACAAAATGGATCTCCTGATCGAAAGTTTTGTGAATGGCATTGAGCTGTACATGGATATATTCGATTCCATCAACATTATGTCCCGTGTCACAGATAATATCCGGATAGCTGTGTACTTTCTGCCAACGCCCCATCAGACCGGTGAGCTGACATACGTTTGCAAGACCTGCGCGATAGTCCTGGGATCTGATGTTGTAGTTCAGACGGGTCAGTGTCGCAAGGGCTTTTAGGATGGTGAACATATTTTCGAATTGGTAAGCTCCGCTCAACTCTGTGAAAAGTCCGAAAGGAAACATCTCATTGTGGATTTTGATAGCATCTTTTCTTTTGTCGAGTATCCGGTCTAGCGCACGTAGACTGTCTGGCAGGTCTAACATGAGTAATGCTTGCCGCATCTGATTTGCCTCTTCTTCTGATTGTTCGTCCATTGCTTCGATCATTTCGTGCATGCTCTGAATTGTGTTGTCCATCATCGGTCTTATTTCTTGCAATTTCGAATAAGGAACTATTTCCATGTCCCAGTATCGGGTATTTTCACGGGCATATTCGATGGGCGCATTCTTTTCTTTAGCTTTCATGGTAAATACACGTTTCACCGCCCCTTGGGCTCTGCCGATAACGACTGGAACTCCTTCTTTGATAATTCCGGCTTTCTCTTTGGCAATCTTCGTCAGCGTGTCACCCAGATATTGGGTGTGGTCGAGACCTATGTTGGTGATAACACACAAATCCGGATGGATGATATTCGTACAGTCCAATCTTCCGCCCATGCCTACTTCGATAACTGCTACATCTACTTTCTGGTCGGCAAAATAACGGAATGCCATAGCGGTGGTCAGTTCGAAGAATGAAGGATGCAACGGCTCGAAGAAAGAGCGATGCTCTTCTACGAAATTGACTACATACTCTTCTGGTATCATCTCACCGTTGATACGGATACGTTCGCGGAAGTCGATTAAATGAGGGGAGGTGAATAGTCCTACCCGGTAACCGGCGCATTGCAATACGGCTGCGATGGTATGTGAACAGGATCCTTTTCCATTGGTTCCGGCGATATGTATCGTCTTGAATTGTTGATGAGGATGCCCAAAATGTTCGTCCAATTTGTGTGTGGTCTCTAAACCCGGCTTATATGCTTTGCTTCCTATTTGTTGAAACATTGGCGCACTCTCATATAAGTACTTTAAAGTGTTCTGATAGTCCATGTTTTATAATATTTAACTTCGGGCAATCTTTATTGCCCGCTAATTTGTTTATCTTTAGAACCGTCAATCTAACCGTAAATGCGGGGATTGGCGAATGAGATTGCAAATATCAACATTTAAATCTAAGAAATCATGGGAACTAAGAAAAATTTTGTGTTAGACACAAATGTTATTCTTCACGATTACAATTGCTTGAAGAATTTTCAGGAAAATGATATTTACCTCCCTCTTGTTGTACTCGAAGAACTGGATAAGTTCAAAAAAGGAAACGAGCAGATTAATTTCAATGCTCGTGAGTTCGTACGCGAATTGGATGTATTGACTAGCGATGAGCTTTTCTCCGAAGGGGTGAAACTCGGCGAAGGATTGGGACGTTTGTTTGTCGTGACAAGCAATGTGCCGGCTACCAAAGTGTGGGAATCGTTTCCAATAAAGAAACCCGACCATCTGATTTTGGCGGCAACCGAATATCTGGCCGATAAGTATCCGAATGTGAAATCTATCTTAGTGACCAAGGATGTGAATCTGCGTATGAAAGCTCGTTCAATCGGTTTGCTTTGCGAAGATTATATTACGGATAAGGTGGTCAATGTAGATGTGTTCGAGAAGTCGAATGAGATTTTCGAAAATGTAGATCCTGCATTGATCGACCGCATTTATTCTTCCAAAGAAGGTATTGACTTGAGTGAATTCGACTTTAAAGATTTGGTTCATCCCAATGAATGTTTTGTGTTGAAGAGTGACCGGAACAGTGTACTGGCACGCTACAATCCTTTCACACATTCTATTATCCGCGTGCTGAAAGGGAAAAATTATGGAATCGAACCCCGGAATGCGGAACAGAGTTTTGCTTTTGAGATCCTGAATGATCCGAATATCAAACTGGTAGCTCTGACAGGAAAAGCAGGAACAGGTAAGACATTGCTGGCTTTGGCTGCTGCTTTGGGCAAGCTGACGGATTACAAACAGATTTTGCTGGCACGTCCTGTTGTAGCGCTTTCTAATAAAGACATAGGTTTCCTTCCGGGAGATGCACAAGAGAAAGTAGCTCCTTATATGCAACCATTATTTGACAATCTGAACGTGATAAAACGTCAGTTTGCAGCAAACTCTACCGAAGTGAAGCGCATAGAAGATATGCAGAAAAGCGAACAGCTGGTGATTGAAGCTCTGGCATTTATCCGTGGTCGTAGTTTGAGCGAAATGTATTGCATCATTGACGAAGCGCAGAATCTGACCCCAAATGAAATAAAGACAATCATCACCCGTGCAGGCGAAGGTACGAAGATGGTATTTACGGGAGATATCCAGCAGATTGACCAACCTTATCTGGATAGTCAGTCCAATGGCTTGGTATATATGATTGATCGTATGAAAGACCAGAATATCTTTGCACACGTCAATTTGCTGAAAGGTGAACGAAGTGAATTGAGTGAACTGGCAAGCAACCTGCTGTAGGAAATGAAAATGAAGAATGAAGAATGAAAAATGAAGAATTTACTATGCAGCATAATAGCGCAGCTTATTCTTCATTCTTCATTCTTCATTTTTCATTCTTCATTTCATTATTCTTTCTTTCCGAAATATTTAAGGAATTGTGTACGTTCAAATGTATTGACGCCTTTAATATCTTTGATATTCAGTTTGCCTTTGAATTGAGCTATATTTTCGAATCCTTTGCGTTCCATCCATGCAGAGAGGAAGCGGTTAGCTTCTCCAATAAATGCGTTTGTATTCAGATAGACTGCGCTACATACTTCTACGGCTGAAGCACCAGCAAGGATCGCTTTCACTACTGATTCAGCATTGGCAACACCACCGGAAGCTGCATAGTCGATCTTATCTACTACTGCAGATGCAATTCCAATCCAGCGGAGCGGATTGGCGAGGTCGGAAGCATTACTGAATATTTCTCCTGAAATATGCTCCATCTTTTCGATGTTGATGTCCGGCTGATAGAAGCGGTTGAAGAGAACAACTGCGGCTGCACCGTTGGCATACAACTGATCGATCAATACCACAGGATTGGTCAGGTTATCGCCCAGCTTCATGATAACAGGAATATTAACCGTCTGCTTGATGCGGCGGAGAATGTCGATGTGGCGTTGTTCGAATGAACCGTATGTATATTGCAGTTCTGATTGCAAGGCGAGGATATTGATTTCCAATGCGTCGGCACCAGCCTCTTCAATCTTCTTTGCAAAGTCGATCCATTCGGAATCAGTGTAGCAGTTGATGCTGGCAATGATAGGAATGGGGCATACCTTTTTGCTTTCTTTTATTAAAGTCAGGTATTCAGATAACTTGTGCTCACGGATATATTCTTCCAGATAGTCACTGGCTTCGGGATAGAATGCCGGGTCTTTCAGTTGATCTGCTTCCAGCATGATCTGTTCCTCAAACAGTGATTTCAGAACGATAGCACCGGCACCATCTTCGGCCAATTTTTTGTTTTTGCCGACACTGTTGGTCAGCCCTGAGCTACTGATGATGATAGGGTTTCTAAGAGAAAGCCCTGCGAAAGTAGTTTTTAAATCGGTCATAGCAATATGTTTTTTAATACTTAATCAATAATTTCTTTCTCCGAAAATCTTGCTTCCTACTCGTACCAGCGTACTTCCTGCGGCAATGGCTTCGTGATAGTCATGTGACATTCCCATTGATAGTTCGCAGAAAGTATCAGAGTGGGTGAACCAAGTTGTTTTTATCTCGTTAAAGAGTCTATTTAGTGAACAAAATTCTCGGTTGATTTGTTCAATACAATCGGTGTTGCTGGCCATACCCATTAATCCGCAGATGCGCACATGAGTCAGCTCTTTCCATTCTCCGACATTCAGCATCTCTTTACATTCTTCGGGACTGAAACCAAATTTGGTTTCTTCCTGTGCAACGTGAATCTGCAACAGGCAGTTCACAGTACGTCCGGCCTTGATAGCTTGTTTGTTGACTTCGGCTAGTAGTTTATAACTATCAATTCCATGAATCATCGCTACGTATGGTATCATGTATTTGATTTTATTCGTTTGCAGGTGCCCGATAAAATGCCATTCGATATCTTTCGGCAAACTTTCGTATTTAGCTGTCATTTCCTGCACTTTGCTTTCTCCAAAAATACGCTGTCCCGCCTGATATGCTTCTTCTATCGCTTCATTGGGATGGAATTTTGAGACAGCAACCAGCCGGACTCCTTGAGGGAGTTCGGCCAGCACTTGCTTTAAATTGTCAGCAATACTCATTGTTACTTATGCTTTTGACGGATCAAATTCCGGTTTGTCATTCGGTTCGGCGCTGTAAGGATATACATCCATGAGCGGAGTTTCGGATACCATACCGATCTGATAATCTGCCATGGTTCCTTTCATGCCCTCATCCAGCTTTTTCACTGCATCACGCAAGTCGGCAGCTTGTACCAATACTTGAGTGGAAGTCTTTTTTTCCGCACCGCTTTTTTCATCGAGCGTGATAAAAATAAGTTTGCATTTGAACCAGCGGTCGGCACTTTCTTCGTCACTGGGGAATAATTCGCTATAGTTGGCACGTTTGATGTCCGAAACGGTAAATTCTCCGGAGATAAACGGAGTCATTTCTTCGATAATCCGTGCTTCTGCTTCTGTAAAGCTGAGTGCATCAACAAGATAAGGTTCAGTTACTTTCTTCTGCATTCCGTTTTCCATTACTTTCTCATAACGGATCTTGCACTCAAACCATGTATGCATTGCCATAATTTTCTTCCTTTTTAATTAATTGATTCATGTAAATTGCCTACAAAGATAAACAAAATACCAAAGTAAGTGCCGAAAGATTTTTATTTTCTTTTATGCAGATTTTTTAGTTCAAATGAAAGCATGACACGGAAAAGTCCGATGATGAGGAAAGTAAAAGAAATCATGTAGACTGCGTAGAGTGCTCCTATAGCGGGTTGCCATAATATTAAAAGGGAACACAGAATGGCAAGGATACCGAAAGCCATGTACCAGCCCCAGTCGCGGGTTCCGTAACGTTTCAAGTCGATGGAATAGCCGGTGGAGGAGAAGCCGCGGAACATAAGCCAGAAGGCTATGATAAAAGGAATGACTTCCATGCTGACCATTGGGTAGGCAATCAGGTAGATGCCCAGAACAAGGTCGATCAGTCCGCCTACGATATACCATCCCCAGCTCGGGACACCTTTCCGGTTGCTAAAAGCGAAGATAATTTCTAAAATACCGCTTATCAACATCGATACGCTGAAAATGATACTTAAAGCTACATAGGTGCTCACGGGTGAGAACATGAGCCAAAGGGCTACAATGATATACACGATTCCCAAAAGAAGAGAAGTCCACCAATTTTTTACTGAATGTTGAATCTCATTGAATACAGTTTCCATACATTTTATATTTTAAATTGAATACTAGGGTGATTTCGTTGTGGAATAACAAATTCAATTTAGAAAAGGTTTTCCGTGAACATATTTGGGGGAATCGTTGTTTCCTATATAAAGTAAATTTTAAATATAGATGCATTATGGCAACAACAAATTTCAAAGGACAACCGGTGAAACTAATCGGTGAATTTATACAAGTAGGTAAGGTAGCTCCTGACTTCGAGCTGGTAAAAACAGATTTATCTTCTTTCTCTCTGAAAGATTTGAATGGTAAAAATGTGATTTTAAATATTTTCCCCAGTCTGGATACCAGCGTATGTGCAACCTCTGTACGTAAGTTTAATAAGATGGCTGCCGGACTGAAAGATACGGTAGTATTGGCTATTTCTAAGGACCTTCCTTTTGCGCACGGTCGTTTCTGTACAACGGAAGGTATTGAAAATGTAATTCCACTGTCTGATTTCCGCTTCTCTGATTTCGACGAAAGTTACGGAGTGCGTATGGCAGATGGTCCGTTAGCAGGACTTTTGGCCCGTGCGGTAGTTGTGATTGGTAAGGATGGCAAGATTGCTTATACGGAACTTGTTCCTGAAATTACCCAGGAGCCTGACTATGACAAAGCCTTAGCTGCTGTAAAGTAATATAGAATATGGAGTATTAAGTATTAACTATTAGTTGCAGCTAATAAACGAATACGGATAATACTTAATACTGCTACTTATCTTAAAGATTTTGACCTAATGGGAACTGGTAAAAAGGCTTGGTAAACTGCCAAGGCTCCGTTCTTGTTAGGTTGTGTTTTTTCTACACTAAACCTCAATTATCATGAACAAGATGAAAACTCTATTCATCACCCTGCTATGTATGGGTGCTGGAACCCTGTCGGCTCAAACTGCCGATAGTACACAAACTTCTCCCTGGACAAAAGAAGGATTTGCCGGACTGAAACTGACACAGGTGAGCCTGACTAACTGGGCTGCCGGAGGTGATAACTCTGTTGCCTTTGACTTGCAGGGCACTTATCAAATTAATTATAAGAAAGGAAAACATTTGTGGAATAATCGTATCGAACTGGCTTATGGATTGAATAAGACCGGTGACGACGGAACCAGGAAGGCTAATGATAAGATTTATTTGAATACGAATTATGGCTATGCTATTGCCAAAAGTTGGTATGCCAGCGCATTCGCTACTTTCCAGACGCAGTTCTCTCCCGGATATGACTATTCTGTCAATAAAGATGTTGCTATCTCCGAATTTATGGCTCCCGCTTATTTGACTACCGGTTTGGGCTTTACTTATGATCCCGGTAAGATATTTACCGTTGTATTGTCTCCTGCTGCATGGCGCGGAACATTTGTTCTCAATGACCGTCTCTCGGACGAAGGAGCTTATGGAGTAGACCCGGGCAAACACCTGTTATCCAGCTTCGGTGCTAACTTGAAAGGGGAAGCCAAATATGAATTTTTGAAGAATATGACAGTATATTCGCGTTTGGATTTATATTCCGATTATCTGCACAAGCCATTGAACATAGATGTGAACTGGGAGGTGCAAATAAATATGATTATCAATAAATGGTTTTCAACCACGCTCACTACTAACCTGATGTATGACGATGATGTGAAGATTGTACAAAAGGATGGTACCAAAGGATCTCGTGTACAATTTAAAGAGATCTTGGGAGTGGGAGTTCAATTCAATTTCTAAGGATTGGTTTTTAAGTATTAGGTATTAAGTATTAGTCATGGTAATACTTAATACCTAATACTTAATACTTATTTTTTCTTCTTCTTCAGTCCTTTATAAGCCAGGAATCCGATGACCAATACCACCACTGCTATAATGACATAGCCGATTTCGTGGCTGTATGTGGTTGCCATTACATAGACGTCATTAGTGGTTTTGAGGTCTGTAAACCGGTAGATCAGGTATCCGAGTAGAGCCAATATACTGTTCCATATCGCAGCGCCGAGAGTGGTGTAAAGTAGGAAAGGACCTAATTTCATGCCGGCTAATCCTGCGGGAATACTGATAAGTTGGCGTACAGCCGGAATGAGACGGCCAAAGAAAGTGGAGGCTGCACCGTGCTTTCTGAAATATTCTTCTGCATGGTGTACTTTTTCCTCGTCAATAAGGCACATGTGCCCTAAACGGCTGTTGGCGAATTTATAGACAATAGGACGACCCAGCCAACGCGCCAGGTAATAATTTACTAATGCACCGATATCTGCTCCTATGGTGGCAAATAGGACCACGAGAAAGATATTCATACTGTCGTCTGCCATAGCTTTCCATGCGGCAGGTGGCACTACGGCTTCCGAGGGGAAGGGAATAAAAGAACTTTCGATAGCCATAAAAATGGTGACTACCCAATAGTTCAAATTTTCTAATACCCATTTAAGAAGTTCTGCTACTGATTCCATGTTTTTTGAGGATAGAATTTATTAATCTGATTTATTTTTTCCCTTTCTTCTTTTTCTTATTCTCCTTTTTCATGCGTTCCCACACTTCCTTGAGAGTTCTTTCATCTTCCTCTCTATGTTCGGGACTATTTAACAGATCCAGAATCATATCTTCTTCCAGTGGATGTTCACATTCTTTGTTGTATTTAAAGAAGTTGTCGATTTCACCGTGCATGAGGCAAAGCACACTCAATTTCTCCGTCACATCTTCGTATTTCGGATTCATCTGGTACGCTTTTTCAAAGTATTCTTTGGCTTCTATCAGATAGTCACTTTCCGAATAAGCAGAAGCGATCATATACCACATTTCTATGTTAGAGTTAATCTCTATCGCTTTTTCGAAAGACAAGGCTGCTTCGTCTTCCAGCTCCTCTGCCAGATATAGTTTTCCCTCTGTCAGATAAATCAATCCTTCATTCGGGTTTATCTCTTTGGCTTTCTCGCAGAGCTGATGTGCTTCTTCATATCTTTCCAGATGAGACAGGGCGAAGGCTTTGCTGGTATATGTGTCTATTAATAGGACAGACTGTCTGTCTCCGTCTTCTTCAAAACGTGCGATTACTTTGTCGTAATAGTCATCGGCTTTCTGCCATTCTTCTTTATTGCCGTAGGATATTCCCATGAACATATAACCCAGTTCAGGGGGGATGGATTTGAGTTCGATCGCTTTTTGGTAATTCTCGATGGCATCATCCGAATTGTTCAGATAGAAAAAACAATGCGCTTTATAAGCGTAGGCTTCTCCACACTGATCGTCGGCTGCCAACGCAAAATCACAGGCTTCGATGGCCTTGTCTATTTGTTCCTGAACAAAGTAACATTTCACCAGTCCCATCCAGTAGGAAGGGTTGAAAGGGGATTTGTCGATGAGTTTGTTGTAATAGATGATGGCTGATTCTACTTGGTGAGTCGATGCCAGATAATCGGCTGTGAGGGCCATATATTCTTCATCTTCGGCATAACGCGATTTACCTCGGTCGAGCCATTCTTTGGCTGCATCCGGGTATCCCATGTCCAGATAGAGAAATACGACATCAATGATTGTTTCCAGTTCGTCGGCATCCGCTATCGTACTTAATAGCCATTGGGCTTCTTCCAGTTTTCCTCCATTCAGCAATAGTTCGGCTTTCAGCAGTTTCACTTCCGAGTCAAAATCTTCGGTGATGGAATCTGCTACTTTCTTTGCTTTTTGCAGTTTTTGGGTGTCCAGGTAAAGATAGGCTTGTTCGATGAGTAAAGCTGTATTTCCCGGATGTATCTTAAGTCCGTAGGTGATTACTTCTTGTGCTTCTTCAAATTTTCGTTCGGAGGCATACCAGTCGGCGATGTCGGCCAGTTGGTCAGCATCCAGATAAAGTTGTCGGTTTTCTGCTTTTGCTTTTTCGTAGTTTGTGATAAGTGTGGCTAGTTGCTTTTTTGCTGATGGTGAGTTCTTTCTACCCATTTTTATTAATTTTGTTTACCACAGATTACACGGATTAACACAGATTTTTATCCTTTATTTCTCTAATCTGTGTTAATCCGTGTAATCTGTGGTGAAAGGTTATTTATTAATCTTCCCCCACGTATCTTTCAACCCTACTGTGCGGTTGAAAATCAGTTTTTCCGGGGTTGATTCTTTGTCGATATTAAAGTAACCGATCCGTTGGAACTGCAGGTAGGAGAGTGTAGGCAGGGTAGCTGCGAACTTCTCTATGTAGCAGTTGGGCAGAACTTTCAATGAGTCCGGATTGATGATTTCTTTCATGGCTTCCAGTGCTTCGCAATTTTTTGCTTCGCGGATGGCAGCCAGTTCGTCGCGTGGGTTTTCCACTTTCCACAGGCGGTCGTACAAACGTACTTCTGCTTGTAGGCAGTGATTGCAGCTTACCCAATGGAGCGTGCCTTTCACCTTGCGGTTTGCGTCCGGCATACCGCTACGGGTATTAGCGTCATATTCGCAATATACCTCTGTTATTACGCCGTTTTCGTCTTTCTTGCAACCGGTGCATTTTACGATATAGGCATTTTTGAGGCGTACTTCCTGTCCCGGTGTCATGCGGAAATATTTCTTGGGAGCGTCTTCCATGAAGTCTTCGCGTTCCATCCACAGTTCACGGCTGAATTCGATCAGGTGGCTTCCTGCTTCCGGGTCTTCCGGGTTGTTGATTGCTTCCAGTTCTTCAACCTGTCCTTCCGGATAGTTGGTGATGATTAGTTTAACCGGGTTGATCACTGCCGATACACGGGTGGCACGGCTGTTCAGGTCGTCCCGAACGGAGCTTTCCAACAGGGCGATGTCGTTCAGGGCATCGTATGTGGTATATCCGATTTTATCAATAAATTTATGAATAGATTCCGGTGAATAACCGCGACGGCGGAAACCGCAGATAGTCGGCATACGGGGGTCGTCCCATCCGTTCACCAATCCTTCTTTCACCAGTGTGAGCAGGTTACGTTTGCTCATCAGGGTGTAGCTTAGGTTCAGTTTGTTGAATTCAGTCTGACGGGGACGGTTGTCGTTCAGGTCTTTTCCTTCTTTCAGCCAGTCGATGAAGAGGTCGTAAAGAGGACGGTGTACCACAAATTCGAGTGTACACAGCGAGTGAGTTACTCCTTCGAAGAAGTCACTCTGTCCGTGAGCAAAGTCATACATCGGATAAGCTTTCCAGGTAGTACCTGTACGGTGGTGCGGGTGTTTCACTACACGATAAATAATCGGATCGCGGAAGTGCATATTCGGGTTAGCCATGTCAATCTTGGCACGGAGCACCATGGCACCTTCTTCGATCTCGCCGCTATTCATTTTCTTAAAAAGTTCGAGGCTTTCTTCGATAGGACGGTTGCGGTAAGGGCTTTCCACACCCGGTTGGGTAGGAGTACCTTTTTGCTGTGCGATCAGTTCGGAGCTTTGTTCGTCAATATATGCTTTTCCCTCCTGGATCAGGCGGATAGCGAAGTCCCATAATTGTTGGAAGTAGTCGGAAGCGTAGTATTCGTTTCCCCACTGGTAGCCCAACCATTGAATGTCTTCTTTGATAGCTTCTACATATTCCACATCTTCCTTGGTCGGGTTTGTGTCGTCGAAACGAAGGTTACATACACCGCCGTGTTTTTCTGCGATGCCGAAATCAAGGCAAATAGCTTTGGCATGGCCGATGTGAAGGTAACCGTTAGGTTCGGGCGGGAAGCGTGTCTGTACTTTTCCACCATTTTTACCTTCTTTCAAGTCTTTCTCTACTGCCTGTTCAATAAAGTTCAAGCTTTTCTTTTCGCCTGCTTCTTCGTTTTTAATATCTGTCATAACGGTTAATGTTATCTGTATTTAGGCTACAAAAGTAGGACATTTTTTTTATTTAACCGGAATATAACCGCTCTTTTTTATAATGTCCTGTCCGTCGGACGAGAGAATAAACTGAATCAGGGGTGATACTTGTTTCTTATTTTTTACATTGTAGTAGTAATAAAGCGGGCGCACGATGGGGTAGGTCTTATTGGTGGCGTTCTCTACCGTAGGCGTGGCATAGTGGGTGCCGTCGTATGATACGGAAAGCGTTTTGACACGGGGAGATACGTATGCCAGTCCGACATATCCGATGGCTCCTTTGGTTTGGCTGACAGACTGGATGATGGCACCCGTTGCCGGCATGGAAAGACTGCTTGCCATGTAGTTTTTATTTTTCAGTACGCTCTCTTTGAAAAATTCGTAAGTACCGGACGATGTTTCGCGCGAGTAAACCACTATTTTGCGATCGTCTCCGCCTACCTGTTTCCAGTTGTTTATCTTCCCCCGGAAAATGTCTTCCAGTTGTTGGCGGGTCAGCTGCTTTACCGGATTGGAGGGATGCACCACCACGGCAAGAGCATCGTAGGCTACAATCACTTCGTCTACTTCTTCTCCGGCTCCTTTTATTTTCATCTTTTCGCTGAACTTGATCGGGCGGGAAGCCATTGCGATGTCCGTTGTATGATCCATTAAAGCGGAGATACCTACACCGGTTCCGCCACCGGTCACTGTGACACGGGCCTCCGGATGCTGGTTCATAAACCGCTCTGCTGTCTGTTGTGCGACAGGCAGTACCGTATCGCTACCTTTAATACGTTGTGCGTTGGCACCGAGCGAGAGTAAGGAAAGGGCGATTAATAAGTTTCTTCTCACTTTCATATTTCTTCGTTTTATTAACGTTGCAAATTAAGCAATCGGATATTACATTTTCATTTCATCCGGAGTGGAAATGGTACTTGTAACACAAACGTAACATGATTGAAACATTTCCTTCAAACGTTAGTCACACCTCCTTAATAAAGAGACGCTTTCTTTGCATCAGAAATCATTGCAGGTATATGAAAAAGGTATTTGAAAAGATTATAGAAGGAATGTTGACTTGTAGCGGCTTTGTGACAAGTATTACTATTCTGCTGATTGTACTCTTCCTTTTCACTGAAGCTTTCGGGCTGTTCAAGAGTAAAGTGATTGAAGAGGGATATGTGTTGGCGCTGAATAAGAGCAACAAGGTCAGTGTGTTGAGCCCCGCACAGATAAAAAATGTTTTTGACGAAGAGATTACAAACTGGAAGGAACTCGGTGGGGAAGATCTCCCTATCCGGGTTTTTCGTTTGGAGGACATAACGCAGTATTATACGGAAGAGGAATTGGGACCTGCTTATGAATATGCAGGCGATAAGATTACGGAGCTGGTGGAGAAAACGCCCGGCATCGTAGCTTTTGTTCCGCAGAAGTTTATTGTTCATCCGGACGCGGTACATTTCATAGAGGATAACACTATTTCCGTAAAGGATGTATTTGCGGGTGCCGAATGGTTTCCTACGGCCACTCCGGCTGCTCAATTCGGCTTTTTGCCGTTGATTACCGGGACGTTGTGGGTGAGCCTGTTTGCCATCCTTTTTGCTTTGCCGTTCGGGCTGTCGGTTTCTATTTATATGTCTGAAGTGGCAAATCCGAAAGTGCGGAACTGGCTGAAACCGATTATAGAACTGTTGAGTGGTATTCCTTCCGTTGTTTATGGCTTTTTCGGATTGATTGTCATTGTTCCGTTGATTCAGAAATTGTTTGATCTTCCGGTGGGAGAGAGTGGCTTGGCGGGAAGTATCGTACTGGCTATTATGGCATTGCCTACTATTATAACGGTGACGGAAGACGCGATGCGCAACTGTCCGCGTGCGATGCGTGAGGCGAGTCTGGCATTGGGCGCTTCGCAATGGCAGACGATATATAAGGTAGTGATTCCTTATTCTATTTCGGGGATTACATCCGGTGTGGTACTCGGTATCGGACGTGCTATCGGGGAGACGATGGCAGTATTGATGGTGACGGGTAATGCGGCTGTGATTCCGACAACGATCCTTGAGCCTTTGCGTACCATTCCGGCTACGATTGCGGCCGAACTGGGAGAAGCTCCTGCGGGAGGACCTCACTATCAGGCGTTGTTCCTGTTGGGTGTCGTACTGTTCTTCATCACATTGATTATCAACTTTAGTGTGGAATATATTTCCTCTAAAGGATTAAAACGTAGCAAATAAGATGGAAATACGGAGTAATAATAAAGCTAAACACCGTTCGCAGAAAGTTGCTTTCGGGATTTTCCGGCTGTTGAGCCTTTGCATTGTACTGATATTGTTTGCAATTCTGGGATTTATCGTCTATAAAGGAATCGGCGCTATCAGTTGGGATTTTATCACTTCGGCTCCTACGGACGGGATGACAGGTGGCGGTATATGGCCGGCTATTGTCGGTACTTTCTATCTGATGGTGGGGAGTGCGCTGTTCGCCTTTCCGATAGGGGTGATGAGCGGAATTTATATGAATGAGTATGCGCCGAAAGGTAAGTTGGTACGCTTTATCCGGGTGATGACCAATAACTTGAGCGGTATTCCTTCCATCGTATTCGGATTGTTCGGTATGGCGCTGTTTGTCAATTATATGGGATTTGGTGATAGTATTTTGGCCGGTTCTTTGACATTAGGTTTGCTTTGCGTACCTTTGGTCATTCGGACAACGGAGGAGGCTCTGAAAGCCATTCCTGACAGTATGCGTGAAGGCAGCCGGGCCTTGGGGGCAACGAAGTTGCAGACGATCTGGCACGTCATTCTGCCGATGGGGATGCCGAACATTATCACAGGGTTGATTCTTGCCTTGGGACGTGTTTCGGGAGAGACGGCGCCGATTCTGTTTACTTGTGCCGCATACTTCCTGCCACAACTGCCAACGGGTATTTTCGATCAGTGTATGGCATTGCCTTACCATTTGTATGTGATTTCCACGAGTGGAACGGATATGGAGGCACAATTGCCGCTGGCTTATGGTACGGCATTGGTGTTGATTATGATTATCCTGTTCGTGAATCTGCTGGCTAATGCATTGAGAAAGTATTTTGAGAAAAGAGTAAAAACAAACTAGATTAGTATATGGATACAGTGAAAATAGATGCGCGTGATGTGAACTTTTGGTATGGAGATTTTCATGCATTGAAGGGTATCAGTATGCAGATTGAGGAAAAGTCGGTTGTCGCTTTTATCGGACCGTCCGGTTGCGGTAAGTCTACTTTCCTCCGGCTTTTCAACCGGATGAATGATTTGATTCCTGCTACCCGTCTGGAGGGAGAAATCCGTATCGACGGACATAATATATATGCGAAAGGGGTGGAAGTGGACGAACTCCGCAAGAATATAGGAATGGTGTTCCAGCGTCCGAATCCTTTTCCGAAAAGTATATTCGAGAATGTGGCTTACGGACTTCGTGTGAACGGAATAAAAGATAATGCTTTCATTCGTCAGCGTGTGGAGGAAACATTGAAAGGAGCGGCTCTTTGGGATGAGGTGAAAGATAAGTTGAAGGAGTCGGCTTATGCATTGTCCGGCGGACAGCAACAGCGGCTTTGTATCGCCCGTGCGATGGCTGTCTCTCCTTCGGTATTGCTGATGGATGAGCCTGCGTCTGCACTCGACCCTATTTCTACGGCTAAGGTGGAGGAGTTGATCCATGAATTGAAGAAGGATTATACGATTGTAATCGTTACGCATAATATGCAGCAGGCAGCCCGTGTCAGTGATAAGACGGCGTTTTTCTATATGGGCGAAATGGTGGAATTCGATCAGACGAAAAGGATATTCACCAATCCGGAGAAAGAGGCTACCCAGAATTACATAACGGGACGCTTCGGGTAATTCGTGAAATCCGTGCCTGAAATTTATTTCTGAAATGTCATTAGCAAAATATTAATCATTTATATATAATAGACTATGGTAAAGTTTATAGAATCGGAACTTATCCTATTGAAGAAGGAAATTGATGAAATGTGGACCTTGGTGTACAACCAGCTTGACCGTGCCGGAGAGGCTGTGTTGACCCTCGACAAGGAGTTGGCTCAACAAGTGATGGTTCGCGAGCGTCGGGTGAATGCTTTTGAATTGAAGATAGATAGCGATGTGGAAGACATCATTGCATTATATAATCCGGTGGCGATTGACCTCCGTTTTGTATTGGCTATGCTGAAGATCAATACGAATCTGGAACGCTTGGGCGACTTTGCGGAAGGTATTGCCCGCTTTGTACTTCGTTGCAAAGAGCCGGTGTTGGATGCGGAATTATTGAACCGTCTTCGTCTGGCAGAGATGCAGGCAGAAGTGTTGTCGATGCTGGAACTGGCGAAGCGTGCCTTAAATGAAGAAAGTAATGATCTGGCAGCGGGAGTGTTTGCCAAGGATAATTTGCTGGATGAAATCAATGCGGATGCGACAGGTATTCTTTCTGACTATATCATCGAACATCCGGAAGCTGTACATACCTGCGTAGATTTGGTCAGTGTGTTCCGTAAACTGGAACGTTCGGGAGACCATATTACCAATATTGCCGAGGAGATTGTTTTCTTCATTGACGCCAAAGTGTTAAAACATCGTGGAAAAACGGACGAAAACTACCCGGAAAAGTAATTTTTTGGCAGATTTTTAAACAGAAATTAGGGCTCCTTAAAAAATTATCCTATATTTGTCACCTATAACGGACAAGTTACAGGAGATTTTGCTTCAAATGATAATAAATCCAAAGAATTTTCAAAAAGATGTTATATGACATGTTTTATAATTTGGATAGTATCGGTAAAACCGCCTATATTTGCACCGTTATCCTGAAAACAATCTTTTTACCTTAAAAAAAAACTAATACCTATTGAAAACTGAAAAATGGAGCTTTGTGAAAAGCCCCATTTTTTTTTGCTCTTATTTTTTAAGCTCCTTTCTAATTCGTATCTTTGACCCTTGCATTAAGAGAGTATTCTCAATCTTAAAATAGTAAGTAGTAAATCGTAAAATAGTAAATGAAATTATGTTTTCTGGAATCGTAGAAGAATATGCTACTTTGGTAGCACTGGTGAAAGACCAGGAGAATATACACTTTACATTTAAGTGTTCGTTTGTGAATGAGTTGAAAATCGACCAGAGTATTTCTCACAATGGTGTGTGTCTGACAGTGGTGACTCTGACAGATGATACGTATACGGTGACTGCCATGAAAGAAACATTGGAACGCTCTAATCTCGGTCTGCTGAAAGTGGGGGATAAGGTGAACGTTGAGCGTAGCATGATGATGAATGGCCGGTTGGACGGACATATTGTTCAGGGACATGTAGACCAGACCGCTACTTGTATTGATATTAAGGATGCGGAAGGTAGTTGGTATTTTACCTTCCAATATGCGTTTGATAAGGAAATGGCGAAACGTGGATATATCACGGTGGATAAAGGTTCGGTGACTGTGAACGGTGTTAGCCTGACGGTATGTAATCCGACCGATGCTACTTTCCAGGTAGCTATCATTCCTTATACGTATGAGCATACAAACTTCCATACGTTTGAGATTGGCAGTGTGGTAAATATTGAATTCGATATTATCGGTAAGTATATCAGTCGGATGATTCAGTATAAATAGTTGGCTGTCGCAAAAGCGAATTTCAATCGTAAATTGTAAATCATAAAATCGCAATCTTATGGATTTTCTTCAATTGGTACAGGCTCGTCAAAGCGACCGTTCGTATGATAAGGAGCGTCCGGTGGAGCCGGAAAAGTTGGAACGGATACTTGAAGCTGCTCGTTTGGCGCCTTCGGCTTGTAATGCGCAGCCTTGGAGGTTTGTAGTCATCACGGATAAGGAACTGGCTCAAAAAGCGGGGAAAGCTGCTGCTGGTTTGGGGATGAATAAGTTTGCTAAAGATGCTCCCGTGCATATTCTGGTGGTAGAGGAATCTGCTAATATTACCTCTCTGCTTGGTGGAAAGGTGAAAGGCAAGCATTTTCCATTGATCGACATTGGAATAGTTGCTGCTCATATTGCTTTGGCGGCTGAAGCCGAAGGACTGGGCTCTTGTATTCTGGGTTGGTTTGATGAAAAAGAAATGAAACAGCTTGCCGGTATCCCTGCTTCCAAACGTTTATTGCTGGATATTGTCATTGGTTATCCGGCAAAGGAAAAACGCAAGAAAATGAGGAAGTCGAAAGAGAAAGTGATTTCATACAACCGTTATTGATTGAAAAATAATTATATTCTTAGTTCTTTAGGATAAGCATATAACAGAAAGCATCGTTGGTTTTAAAGGAAGAGTCCGTTCCTTTTAAACCAACGATGCTTTCCTTTTAAAGGAACGGACTGTTTGTTTAAAACCAAAAGTGTTTCCTCTAAAGTGTTGATATATAACTTATTATTAATGCCGCTGAATAAGCGGCATTAATAATGTAGTATTTATTCCTTTTTTGACAAATCCTTCAGCAAATAGTCTACTGCCGCTTTCAGCTGGGCGTCTTCTCCTTTCAGGCTGGCTTCGGGCTTATTATAGATAAGAATATCAGGTTGTAAAGTCTGATTTTCGAGTTCGTTGCACTGCTTGCTTCCTTTTCCTTATAAATCTTTCAGTAATACTTTACTTGCTTTTTTATAGTATTCTTCTCTGGATTCGGTCAGCACTTTCCATTCGTCATTGAATTCTTCGTCTTTATCAATTTTGAAATTCTCGGAACCGTATGTATCCAAACGATCCAATAAGATGGCTACATTCAATTGATTGATATCCATTGATGGCTGATAGCCGATTTCTTCGCTTTTTTCGTCGGTGACTACCTCGTGAATCAATTCTATTTCTTGCAACTGATAAAGTACCTGATTGGTTAGCCGGATGGGAATCTGATGCTCTTCCGAGATTTCTGCAGCCGTATAGGGAGGTTCGTTCTTCTCAAACCGTTTGGCTATGAGCGACATAATCAGGATGGATATAAAGTCCCGGTATCGTCTGCTGATATTCCGGGTATCCTGGTCAAAACTAAAACTGCGGATGTTCTGTCCGGCATACGTCAATTCGGCTCCGAATAAACAGATTGTCCAAGATATTTGCAGCCAAAGCAGAAATAAAGGAAGTGCGGCAAAACTACCGTAAATGGCGTTGTACTTTGATACCCACAACTGGCTGTTGATATACAGGAATTGAAAAGCCTGATAAGCAGACCCCGCCAGAATGCCTGCAATGAGCGCGTGTTTGAATTTTACTTTTGTATTCGGCATGAAGATATACAGCCCTGTGAACATCAGCCATGTCAGGACGAAAGGGATAAGCCGTATCATGAATTTCATAATAGGAGCAAGCAGGACGAAATCATCCATCTGTTTGAGAATGGTACTCATAAACAGAGAAAGTCCTCCGGACACTACGATTAGAATCG
Source organism: Bacteroides sp. MSK.20.12 (assembly GCF_019052435.1). NCBI lineage: Bacteria > Pseudomonadati > Bacteroidota > Bacteroidia > Bacteroidales > Bacteroidaceae > Bacteroides > Bacteroides sp. MSK.20.12. The sequence goes on from NZ_JAHQVH010000047.1 coordinate 38,605, forward strand.
GCATCAATAGGAACATAGAGAAGTAATCCGTAATCTTGCGATACATGGACCGTGCTTTTTTTACTTCCCAAATACGGTTGAAGGTGATTTCAATATTGCTGACCAGATTGATAACCGTCCATAACAACATGACCAAACCAACTCCAATGAAAATACCTCCTTTGGTTTGTGAAAGATATGAGTTGACAAATGAGAGAATGGCCTCTGTTGTTTCTATATTTCCTCCGAAACCATTGCGGAACTGATGTTCCATCAGGTTGTCGAATCCAAAACCGCGTGCCACGGCAAACAGGATGGCAAGTATCGGTACAATGGCGAGCAATGTGCTATATGTCAGTGCGGAAGCTTTATTAGCCATCCGGTCTTTGGTAAACCGGTTGATACAAAGATAGATGGTCTTTATAATATTGTAGAGTGAGAACTTGGTTCGGGTCACTTCATCTTCCGTAATGCGCCAGATGTCATACGTAAGAAACTTCCATATATCGGTGATTTTCTTCTTCATAGTTCAACGGATAATTAAAAGAAAAAGCAGTCAGCCTATAAGCCGAGTTCTGTACCTTATATAAAACAAGGTGCCTGTCATTTATCTGAGTGGCGTGTCACCACGACACTTTAGCGGTCTACCCTCCGACATGGAGCGAGCAACTCTCATAACGCCGGTTTACATGACCTTACAACTCCTAAGACGTACAGCCCGACATGTCACCATGCGGCTGGTGGGCTCTTACCCCACCTTCTCACCCTTACCTCTCCCCGAAAGGAGCGGCGGTTGTTTTCTTCTACGTTACTCTACCCTCACGGACAGCTTTCTGTTAGGAAGTAGGATGCTCTATGTTGCCCGGACTTTCCTCCTGCACGAAACATGCACGCGACAGACCGGCCAACTGCTTTAGACTGCAAAAATACGTCATTTATTTTGTTTTAGCCAAAGAAAGTACCACAAATAGAAATAATTTCTACCTTTGCTATTATTAAAATGAATTTTAATGAAGAAGAATATCCTCCTTTTCTCTTGTTTTCTGGTGATTGCGGCAGTCAGCCTGAAAGCACAGGAAATACGTCCCATGCCTGCCGATTCAGCTTATGGGGTAGTGCATATCTCTGTTTGCAATTTGCGCGAAGAAGGCAAATTTACTTCCGGCATGAGTACACAGGCATTGTTGGGGATGCCGGTCAAAGTACTTCAATATACCGGTTGGTACGAGATACAAACGCCGGATGATTATACCGGATGGGTACACCGGATGGTGATTACCCCCATGTCGAAGGAACGTTATGATGAGTGGAACCGGGCGGAAAAGATAGTGGTTACTTCGCATTATGGATTTGCGTATGAAAAACCGGATGAAAGTTCTCAACCTGTGTCCGACGTGGTTGCAGGCAATCGTCTGAAGTGGGAGGGAAGCAAGGGGCATTTCTACAAAGTATCTTATCCCGACGGTCGGAAAGCATACATCTCTAAATCTATTTCTCAACCGGAAACAAAATGGAGGGCCTCATTGAAACAAGATGTTGAAAGTATCATTGCGACTGCTTATTCGATGATGGGAATTCCTTATCTGTGGGCAGGAACCTCTTCCAAAGGAGTAGATTGTAGCGGCTTGGTACGTACCGTGCTTTTTATGCATGATATTATTATTCCGAGAGATGCGTCTCAACAGGCTTATGTGGGCGAACATATTGAGATTGCTCCTGATTTTGCCAATGTACAACGGGGGGATCTAGTGTTTTTCGGTCGTAAAGCAACTGCGGAGCGTAAAGAAGGAATCTCTCACGTTGGTATTTACCTTGGTAATAAACAGTTTATCCACGCTTTGGGCGATGTACACGTCAGTAGTATGAACCCCGCGGATAAGAACTATGACGAGTTCAACACGAAACGTCTGCTTTTTGCCGTTCGCTTCCTACCTTATATTAATAAGGAGAAGGGAATGAATACTACGGATAATAATCCTTATTATAAATAGTTGATAAATGATGTTTGATAGTTATTGTGAGTATTTTGTATAAATATCTATCATCTATTATCTGTTACCTGTCATTTATCACTTATCATTTGTAATTTATCATCTATTAAAGCATGCAGAACAGAAGAGATTTTTTGAAAACAGCGACTTTGGCTGCTTTGGGTTCAGGGTTGGTTGTCCGTCGGACATTAGCCGGAGAATCATCGCTTTCTAACGTCTATATAAATAAGCTCGGTTTGGGAGGAAAGATGAAAATGAGCTTTTTTCCTTATGAATTGAAGTTGAAGCATGTGTTTACGGTTGCCACATATTCACGCACAACGACTCCTGATGTACAGGTGGAAATAGAATATGAAGGGATAACGGGGTACGGAGAGGCCTCTATGCCTCCTTATTTGGGAGAGACGGTAGAATCGGTTATGAGTTTTCTGGGGAAAGTGAATCTGGAACAGTTTAGTGATCCTTTTCAGCTAGATGACATTTTGTCATACGTTGACAGCCTCTCGCCAAAAGACACGGCGGCGAAAGCTGCGGTAGATATCGCCCTTCATGATTTAGTGGGAAAACTGTTGGATGCTCCCTGGTATAAAATATGGGGATTGAACAAAGAAAAGACGCCTTCTACCACCTTCACGATAGGTATTGATACACCGGATGTAGTACGGGAGAAAACAAAAGAGTGCGCCGATCAGTTTAATATATTAAAGGTAAAGCTGGGACGGGACAATGATAAGGAGATGATTGAAACCATCCGCTCGGTAACGAATCTGCCGATAGCGATAGATGCCAACCAAGGCTGGAAAGACCGTCAATACGCGCTTGATATGATTCATTGGCTGAAAGAAAAAGGTATTGTGATGATAGAACAGCCTATGCCGAAGGAGAAGCTAGACGACATTGCCTGGATAACGCAACAAAGTCCATTGCCGATATTTGCAGATGAATCGTTGCAGCGTTTGGGAGATGTAGCTGCCTTGAAAGACGCTTTCACGGGAATTAATATTAAGCTGATGAAATGTACCGGTATGCGTGAAGCATGGAAGATGGTAACACTGGCTCATGCGCTCGGTATGCGTGTGATGGTGGGTTGTATGACAGAGACCTCGTGTGCTATTTCAGCAGCTTCACAGTTTTCGCCATTAGTCGATTTTGCCGACCTGGATGGTAACTTGCTTATTTCTAATGATCGCTTTAAAGGGGTAGAAGTAGTGAAAGGAAAGATCACCTTAAATGATTTGCCCGGAATCGGTGTCATGAAAATCTGACTTTACTGAATGAATGTCAGAGTGTTAAAGCTATCTGACATACAACGAATGTAAATTTGTCAGGTGTTGTCGTTAACCGCTGTTAAGCTCCAAATATTCTCTGTTAAAAGTGGACAAAAAAGAGTGACAAGTGGAATAAGTGAACGATATTTGTTATTATTTTAACGTCGTAAAAGTTAAAACAATGTCGAATATTAACAATTTAAAGAATTATAAATCATGAAACAGACAACAAAGAACATTCTGGGAGTAGGAGCAATCATTCTTCTTAGCTCAGGAGTTGCAGGATTGACAACTTACAAATTGTTGCAATCTAACGAAGCTGCTAAAGAGACATCTTTTAATGAGATGTTCAAGCAGAATCCCAATGTCAAATTGGCTGCTTTTGACGCTGTGAACGCTCAACCTGTTGACCTGACTCAGGCTGCGGAGAATTCGCTTCATGCTGTCGTACATATAAGGTCTACTCAAGAAGCTAAAACAAGAACTGTTCAGCAAGCGCCGGACATCTTCGATTTCTTTTTTGGTGATGGACGCGGACAGCAGCGTCAGGTACAGTCTCAACCTCGTGTAGGTTTTGGTTCGGGAGTAATCATCTCGAAAGATGGATATATCGTAACGAATAATCACGTGATTGAAGGTGCGGATGAAATCAGTGTGAAACTGAATGATAACCGTGAGTTTAAAGGACGCGTGATTGGTACTGACCCCAGCACCGACCTTGCATTGGTAAAAATAGAAGGTGATGATTTTCCGACTATTCCGGTAGGAGACTCCGAAGCGTTGAAAGTAGGAGAGTGGGTATTGGCGGTAGGTAACCCGTTCAATCTGAACTCTACTGTAACTGCCGGTATCGTAAGTGCGAAAGCCCGTTCTCTGGGTGTATATAATGGTGGTATAGAATCATTCATTCAAACGGATGCTGCTATCAATCAGGGGAATAGTGGTGGTGCGCTGGTAAATGCCAAAGGTGAACTGGTAGGTATCAATTCGGTGCTTTCTTCTCCGACAGGTGCTTATGCAGGATATGGTTTCGCTATCCCGACCAGCATTATGACGAAGGTAATTGCCGACCTGAAACAATACGGAACAGTACAACGTGCATTGCTCGGTATTCGTGGTGGTTCTATCGGTAGCAGTTTGATGGACGACCGTCAACCGATTGATAAATCCGGTAAGACACTGGCAGATAAAGCTAAAGAATTGGGTGTTGTAGAAGGAGTGTGGGTTTCTGAAATCGTAGAAAATGGTTCTGCTGCAGGAGCTGACATTAAAGTGGATGACGTAATTATCGGTGTGGATAATAAGAAAGTATCCAATATGGCCGACTTGCAGGAAGCTCTTGCGAAACATCGTCCGGGTGATAAAGTGAAAGTGAAACTGATGCGCGATAAGAAGGAAAAGACCGTTGAAGTAACGTTGAAGAACGAACAAGGTACTACCAAAATCGTGAAAGATGCAGGTATGGAAATCTTGGGAGCTGCTTTCAAAGAATTGCCGGATGATTTGAAGAAACAATTGAATCTGGGTTACGGTTTGCAGGTGACAGGGGTTTCTTCTGGTAAGATGTCAGATGCAGGAGTTCGTAAAGGTTTCATTATCCTAAAAGCTAATGACCAGCCGATGCGCAAAGTCAGCGATCTGGAAGAGGTGATGAAAGCTGCTGTTAAGTCTCCGAATCAGGTATTGTTCCTGACCGGTGTGTTCCCATCCGGTAAACGCGGATACTTCGCTGTCGATCTTACTCAAGAGTAATATATAAAATAAGGTAAGAAGATTATAGGATAAGCTAATGAAATAGAAAAAGGATGCCGCCAATCAACTTGTCGGCATCTCTTTTTGTTTTATTAGTTGAAAAATATAGTGTAAAAGTTACTTAATTTTGTATGTTAACAAATTATTTGTCGTAACTTTGCACTCCAAATCTGTTTTTAAAGAATGAGACAACTAAAGATTACCAAAAGTATCACTAACAGAGAGAGCGCTTCTCTTGATAAGTATTTGCAGGAAATCGGCCGTGAAGACCTGATTACTGTCGAGGAAGAAGTGGAACTCGCTCAACGCATTCGTAAGGGTGACCGTGTAGCATTGGAAAAATTGACACGTGCCAATCTTCGTTTCGTCGTATCTGTGGCTAAACAGTACCAGAACCAGGGTTTGAGTTTGCCTGACTTGATTAATGAAGGCAATTTAGGACTGATTAAGGCTGCCGAGAAATTTGATGAGACACGTGGATTTAAGTTCATTAGCTACGCTGTATGGTGGATTCGCCAGTCTATTCTGCAAGCATTGGCAGAGCAGTCGCGTATTGTTCGTCTCCCGTTGAATCAGGTAGGTTCGCTGAATAAGATCAGCAAAGCCTTCTCGAAGTTTGAACAGGAAAACGAGCGGCGTCCGTCTCCCGAGGAGTTGGCAGACGAACTGGAAATTCCGGTTGATAAAATCTCTGATACATTGAAGGTATCCGGCCGTCATATTTCGGTGGATGCGCCTTTTGTGGAAGGAGAGGATAACAGCCTGTTGGATGTGTTGGTTAACGATGACTCGCCAATGGCGGACCGCTCTCTGGTTAATGAGTCTCTTGCGAGGGAAATTGATAGAGCTCTTTCTACGTTAACCGATAGAGAAAAAGAAATCATTCAGATGTTTTTCGGTATCGGACAACAAGAAATGACATTAGAAGAAATCGGCGATAAATTTGGCCTCACACGTGAGCGCGTTCGTCAGATTAAAGAAAAAGCAATTAGAAGACTTAGACAAAGTAATCGTAGTAAATTGCTCAAATCTTACTTGGGATAAGTAAGGAATATCAGTTTCTGAAAAAAAGAATTTGAGTCGCATAAGTCGCACTTTTCATGTAGAAGAATGTACTTATGCGACTTTTTATATAAGTCCTATTCTATAATTTAATCTTGTGCTATGTGAGTTTTATGAAGAAATTTGTTCTAATATCATTTGTTCTGGTTGCTTTGGGAGCAGGGGTGATGGCATACGCAAGATATGCGACATTGTCTTCTGACACGGTGCCAGTTAAAATAGAGCAACGTTTGCGTGAAAAAGCGCAGGCTGGAAAGGCTTATTGTGATAAGAACGGGTATAATACAAGTTATTGCTTTCTGGTAGATTTCAGTATTCATTCCGGTAAAAGGCGTTTCTTTGTATGGGATTTCAAGGGAGATTCTGTGAAGTATGCAAGTCTTTGTGCGCATGGATACGGGAAAAACAGTACGCTGTCCAAGCCTGTATTCAGTAATGTGGAAGGTAGTTATTGCTCTTCTTTAGGAAAATATAAAGTAGGGATACGGTCGTATAGCAAGTGGGGGATTAATGTTCATTATAAATTGCATGGATTGGAAGCAACGAATAACAATGCTTTCAAACGGTATATCGTGTTACATTCTTATACTCCGATGCCGGAAACGGAGGTGTATCCTTTGCATCTTCCATTAGGAATCAGTCAAGGGTGTCCTGTGATATCTGATGAGGTGATGAGGAAGGTTGACAGGCTGCTCAAGGCAGAAAAGAAACCTGTATTGTTATGGATTTATGATTAAGAAATGCTATTTATTTGAGATAAATCGAGGTAGTCTCCTCTTTTTTGTTACCTTTGCGAAGTTAAAAATTATATGATATGAAATACGTAAAAATACTATTTGCAATTGCACTTGTGTTTACCATGTGCTCCGCTTTTTCTCTGAAAAAAGACCATTCTAAACCGGTTTATGCTTTTGGAATTTCTGCTTCATTTACGGATACGATAGTCTATTTCACGGATATTCAGATATTAGATAGTGCGAAGGTTAGCAAAGAAGGGTTCTTGGCTCATCGTGAATTATATAGTTATCAGTTGAAAAATTATCTGGAGGATAACCAACTGCAGCAGAATAGTACATGTATGATTTACTTCTCGGAAAACAGAAAGAAGTTGGAAAAAGAAGCAACGAAGATTCTGAATAAATATAAGAAGAATAATAGAATGACGGTATCGCGGATTGATTCAGATAAATTCCACTTTACGAAACCGGAAGAGTAATAAGCAATAACTTAATTGTTAATATAATAAGAGATGCAGGTTTGCATCTCTTATTTTTTTATCTTTGTCCCTGTTATAAATGAGGAATATTATGAAAAAGATTAAAATATTATCGCTTTTGTTCGTATGTTTGTCGATTTTCTTATCAGCTTGTGGTGATGATGATACTCCTGTTCCAGTAACGGTAAAAACAGTCTTGATGTATCTTGTTGGAGACAATGATATCAGTAATGATATATATAACAATATAGCATCAGTTGAACGAGGATTGAGCGAAGTTACGTCTCCTGGTACATTTGTAATTTATTGGGATGGTGGCAGTAGAAAAGGTGAGTTTCCTGTCCCGACTCTGTTTAAGTATGAAGTGGATGGCAAAGGTTCTGTCAGTAAAAGAGAAGTGATAAAAACTTATAGTAGCCAGAATTCAGTATCAAATGAGGTGATAATTAATGTATTGAAAGATGTGGAGGCTTACTGTCCAGCTGAAAAGTATAGTCTGATTTTGGGTTCTCATGCTACCGGATGGTTGCCTGCGGACTATAGTAAGAGCCGTTCTTTTGGTGACGACAATGGAGCTAAAATTCATATTCCTGATTTATCGAAAGCTTTAGAACAATCAGGTATTCATTTTGATTATATATTATTTGACGCTTGTTTAATGTCTCAAGTTGAGGTTGCTTATGAATTAAGAAATACTGCTGATTATTTAATTCTTTCTCCTGCAGAGGTTATGAGTGCGGGTTTTCCTTATTTCAAGATAACGAAATATTTATTGTCTGCGGATAACTCAGAGCAGAATGCTATAAATGTCGCAAAGGACTTTATTGATTACTATAAAAATGAATATAGTTATTCGTGGGGTACTATTGCGGTGATAAAAACGAATGAAATATCGGCATTGGCGAATATTACTTGTTCAATTATGAAACAGTATCAGGACAATCTGGTTAAGTTTGATAATAGAAAAATAGATTATTTTCAAGCCCATTATGGTTATGGGAGGTCTCCTTTGGATCATTCGGCATATGATTTTCGAGCTTTTATGCGTGAATTGACTGATAATAATATTCCTTCTGATTTTGAAGAGCAATTGGAAAGGGTAGTTATATATAAGAACTATGTTGACGATTATAAATTGGTGAATATAGATTCGGATATATATTCGGGTATCGGGTGTTATATACCGGATACTAGGTATTTAAAATGGAATACTTATTTTAGGACTTTGCAATGGTATTCGGCTACCGGATGGGATGAGACTGGCTGGTAAATGCAGGAGGATATTTTTCAGATGTCAACCAGGTGAGAGCTACCCTCCACAAAAAAAGTAATGAACAGCCCGGCGGGTACAAAAGGTACAGTAGGTACACTGCATATTTTTCTCACACACACGTGCGTGCGTATAATAGGTATAGAAAGTACCGCTTGAGACTAAGTGGTTTCTATTGACAAACAGGGCAACCGCACCAAAAGTTTGTTTTATTTCCGCACGGTTCTGAATCATTTGATAACGGAACACCGTGTAACTGACCTCTTTCTTAATGAATAAAGTATAATAAATGCCACTATAAGATCATTGCCGTTCATCGATTTCACCTGATTGTCGAAATGCCGATGAATAAGGAGATAGCGGGTGAAGGCAAGTGGCAAATTCAGGCAAAACTGAACATTATCGGTTTCACCTTGTCTTTTCAAAATATTCCTTGAGCTAAAACTAATTTCATTATAGCTAATCCGGATATCATTATAGCTAATGAAAATATGCTTATAGCAAATCCACTGTCAGGTATTAACAGATAATCCATCAGGAGTTAATAGTATGGATGTCAAGTATTAACACCTTGATTATTATCTACTAACACTTGAGTTGGCAGATCTATATATTCAACACATTGTATCTATATACTTACCGCGTTGAATCTATACATTCAATACGGTGGCTCTATATGTCCAGCAATCGGTGTAAATAAATTTGAAAGGTGAAAGCAATAACGGGAGATTTCACCTTGATTTTTTCTACGCTTTCACCCGCTATCTCCTTATCCATCGATGTTTCAGAGATAAGGTGAAACTGGTGGAACTTATGACTCAAAAGTTCATGTTCTACTTATGCGAATCAGTAATTGAAAACAAATTTTCATTCATTTCCACACAGGTTTGAACAAGTTCATCCACACTAGATTTTGTTCCTTACCCGTTAAAATGAAACAAATTTTGGTGCGGTTCCTCTTGCTAATTTTATAAGACCTTACCTCATCTTGCGAGCTCTCTGCTGTTCTTGTTGTTTATATCCTGTTGCTCTTTCTCCCTTCATAAATTAGGAATAATACTGCACTCATTTGATTGAAACGCTTGATTGCATACAGCGTGTTTGTCAATGCAGGTGATAAGGGCATTATATAGCGCGCGTGTGCGTGTGTGATAGAGCCTCGAAAAAGTGTACCTGCTGTACCCGTTTGTTATTAACAGGGTAGTGCTTTGTTAATGCTAAAGCAGTGCTTTACGAGTGCTAAAGCTACGCTTTACGCTCTCTAAAGCTATGCTTTTTTTAAGTTCTTTCAAAGCGTCTGGTATTACTTTTGTTTCTTTGCTCATTCTCATGCCCCTTTCTCTACTGTTGAAAAAATATGTTCTACAACATCATTATCCTTCAGCGTTTTAGCAGATTCTTTCAAAAAAACTTCGAAAAAAGAGTTTAATATATTTGGATTGTATACGAAAAGGGTGTACTTTTGCACCCGCTTTCCAAGAGAAGAAAGCCTTGCAGAATTGACATAGTGAAAAAGCGAGATTGCGCTTAAAGAAAAGAACAAAAAAACTTCCGAAAAGTTTTGGATTATAATAAATAAAGTTCTTATCTTTGCAGTCCGATTCGCAAAGAAAACGGCCTTTGTTTTTCTTTAATACATTCTTTCCCTTTCGCATAGAGAGCCTGAGAAATGAGTAAAAAGAAAAAATAAAAAAACTTCCGAAAAAGTTTGGTAGTTAAAAATAAAGCCTTTACCTTTGCACCCGCTTTTAAAACGAAAGCAGCAAGTTCTTTGAAATATTGATAAACAATACAAGTAGTACAAGTAAAAAAATAGAACC
>NZ_JAHQVH010000048.1:0-48429 GCF_019052435.1 Bacteroides sp. MSK.20.12
ACTCGTTTCCACTCACAAAGATAGTCGCGGTCTTGCTTTTCATAGAGGAAATATACAAGATAAATTTCAGACTATCACACAAAGGACTAAATATGTATCCCATATTGATGCTTCACTTCTGCCATCACAAATGTACTTTCCAGTGATCCCAAACTATCAATTGTCCCCAACACATTCAGAATAAACTCCTGATAGTATTTCATGTTGGGAGCATGAATCTTCAACAGGTAATCATAACTTCCTGATATGTTATAACATTCGGTTACTTCAGGAATATCCTGTATGATCCGTGTAAACTCTGCCGCTATATCCCTATTCAGACGTCTAAGCTTCACACTGCAGAACACGACAAATCCCTGATTCAGTTTTTCCGCATCCAATACGGCAATATACTTTTTTATATAGCCTCCATTCTCCAACCGTTTAAGACGTTCAAAAACAGGAGTTGAAGAAAGACTCACCCGCGCGGCCAACTCTTTCGTTGTCAATCGGGCATTCTCTTGCAAAGTACGGAGTATTTGCAAATCTACTTTATCCAACTTATCAAAAGTATCCATAAGAAAAATATTCTTCTAAAAGGTGATTTTCAGGAACAACGCAGTTACATTATTCCATATAAAGGCACAAAAATAGCATTATTTTCTATATTTCATCTATATCTTGTTCGATATATCTACATCTCATAACTTTGCAAGAAAATAAAGAAAGAATATAAACTTAAAAAACATACGATTATGGCAACAAAGAAATTACACTTCGAGACTTTACAGATTCATGTAGGACAAGAACAAGCAGACCCGGCAACAGATGCCCGCGCAGTACCTATTTACCAGACCACCTCTTATGTATTTCACAACTCCGCCCATGCAGCCGCACGCTTCGGCCTGCAGGACCCGGGAAACATCTACGGCCGTCTGACCAACTCCACTCAAGGAGTCTTTGAACAACGCGTAGCCGCTCTTGAAGGAGGAGTAGCAGGGCTGGCAGTCGCTTCGGGTGCCGCTGCCATCACTTATGCTTTTGAGAATATCACTCGTGCAGGCGATCATATTGTAGCAGCCAAAACCATTTACGGAGGAAGTTATAACCTACTGGCACATACCTTGCCCAGCTATGGTATCACAACAACATTCGTTGACCCAAGCGATTTGTCGAACTTTGAAAAGGCTATTCAGGAAAATACAAAAGCCGTATTTATCGAAACCCTGGGAAATCCGAATTCAAATATCATTGATATAGAAGCAGTGGCAGAAATAGCCCATCGCCACAAAATACCTTTGATTATTGATAACACATTCGGAACTCCGTATTTAATCCGCCCCATCGAACACGGAGCAGATATCGTAGTACATTCCGCAACAAAGTTCATTGGCGGACACGGTTCCTCATTGGGAGGAGTCATTGTAGATTCAGGCAAATTCGACTGGGTAGCTTCCGGCAAATTCCCACAACTGACCGAACCCGATCCATGCTATCATGGCGTACGCTTCGTCGATGCAGCCGGTCCGGCTGCCTATGCAATCCGCATCCGTGCCATTTTGCTGCGCGACACAGGAGCTACCATCAGCCCATTCAACGCTTTTATCCTGCTGCAAGGCCTGGAAACTCTTTCCTTACGTGTAGAGCGTCATGTAGAAAATGCATTGAAGGTAGTGAATTTCTTAAACAATCATCCAAAAGTGAAGAAAGTGAATCACCCGTCATTATCCAACCATCCCGACCATGCACTGTATCAACGTTATTTCCCGAACGGTGCCGGTTCTATCTTTACTTTCGAGGTAAAAGGCGGACAAGAAGAGGCACACCGTTTCATCGACAGTCTGGAGATTTTCTCCCTGCTAGCCAATGTGGCTGACGTGAAATCATTGGTGATCCACCCGGCGAGCACTACCCATTCGCAGCTCAATGCACAGGAGCTAGCCGAACAGGAAATTTATCCGGGCACCGTACGTCTATCCATTGGAACAGAACATATCGATGACCTAATTGCTGATTTGGATCAGGCACTTGCCAAAATCTAACATTCAATCATTGAACTTTCCATGACTGCAAGATGTTATACCTATATAACATTAAAAACATTGCAGTCATGGAAAAATATTTAATACACAGCAACGAACTGCATCTGATAGACGCAGAGAAAATCCATCAAGCTGTAGAAAAGATGGTGGAATCACTCGATTTAGCCGCTGGCTCAACTACGAACTTCGATCTCTATCAGGTTGTGGAAAACTACTTTAAAGATCTTGAGAAAAGAAGGAAAATCAATCATGTACTGGGGATCAAAGAAGATAGATATGAACTAGCCGAAGATTTCGGCATTAAATAAAAGAAAGAAATTTATTCAATCACACCAGACAAGTTTATCCAAAAACGAGGGAGTTACACTCAATGTGAAACTCCCTCGTTTTTTTGGAATAATCAGCGTATAATGATTAATTTCCCTGATGTACTGTAAGTTGCGGGAAAGGGAAGTTGATACCTTTTTCATTGAAGGTTTCATAAATCGCTTTATTTATATCGAAATAAACACCCCAGTAATCTCCGCTATTTACCCATACACGTGCCACTACATTCACACTGCTGGCGTCCAGCGCATGAAGAGCCACAAAGGGAGCAGGTTCTTTCAGGATACGTTGATCAGCAGCAAGAATATCATAAACGATTTTCTGCACTTTCTCATAATCTTCTCCATAATCTACCCCAACAATCCATTCCACGCGACGAGTCACCTGATTACTATAGTTAGTTACCACTCCACTACTCATTGCACCATTCGGCACGTAAATCACTTTATTATCTGCAGTAGTCAAAATAGTATGAAAAATCTGTATTTCTTTCACTGTACCAGAAACTCCCTGACTTTCTATCCAATCTCCCACTTTATATGGCTTAAACAACAATACAATCAAACCTCCCGCAAAATTCTGTAAATTACCGGATAAAGCCATACCGACAGCAACACCGGCAGAAGCCAACAAAGCAGCAAACGAAGTTGTTTCAACTCCAAGAGCACCTACTACAGAAATGATTAACAGTACAGTCAACGTAATATTCACCAAGCTTTTTACAAAAGTCTTGATACTTATATCTACTTTTCTTTTATCCATCAAACGCCCGACAAACTTATTAAGCATAGAGATAAGGAAACGTCCGACGATAAAGACAATGACCGCAATCAGTATACGTTCTCCGGCACGAATACCAAAGTCTATCAGTTGTTGAGTAATCAACGAGAGTTTGTCCAATCCGTCAGCATTGGCAATCGCTTCTTTCATTAATTCATCTGCGGCCACTTGCACAGAATCCGCAGCTTGTGTTGCTTGTAATAATAGTAGCATAATTAAAATGTATATTAAATGAGTAAACAGTTATATTGCTATTTTAACAAAATACAAAGTTATATTGTTTTTAGTGAATCTAAAAGTTTTTTTTGCTTTCCTCCTGCAAAAGCAGTATTTTTGTAACCGATTCACTGGTAGGGGTGCCTTAACATGACGGGCTGAGAACATACCCATAGAATCTGATCCGGGTAATGCCGGCGTAGAGAACTAATTAGTAAGCAAGATGAAAAAAATTGTATGGATGGCCATCGCCTTATCGGGCGTAGGCATCACTGTTCATGCACAGACGAGTGTAAAGGATAGTATGAGAGTAGTAAACCTGCAAGAAGTGCAGGTAGTATCCACGCGTGCCACCGCCAAAACTCCCGTGGCATTCACCAATATAGGCAAAGCGGAATTGAAGAAGGTTAACTTCGGACAGGACATCCCTTATCTGTTAAGCATGACTCCTTCTACGCTGACTACATCGGATGCAGGAGCAGGTATCGGCTACACGACTCTTCGCGTGCGCGGAACCGACGGTACACGTATCAACATCACGGTAAACGGCATACCGATGAACGATGCTGAAAGCCATAATCTGTTCTGGGTAAATATGCCCGACTTTTCTTCCTCCGTAAAAGATATGCAAGTGCAACGAGGCGCAGGTACGTCTACCAATGGGGCAGGTGCCTTCGGAGCCAGCGTTAATATGCAGACTGAAGGTGCATCCATGAAGCCGTATGCCGAATTCAACGGTTCATACGGTTCATTCAACACGCACAAAGAAACGGTAAAAGTGGGAACCGGTTTGCTCAATAATCATTGGACGTTTGACGCCCGCCTTTCCAATATCGGTACAGACGGATACATAGACCGCGCTTCGGTAGACCTGAATTCTTACTACCTGCAAGGAGGCTACTTTGCAGAAAACACTTCTGTGAAGCTGATTGCATTTGCCGGGAAAGAAAAGACATATCACGCCTGGGGATACGCAACCAAAAAGGAAATGGAGGACTTCGGCAGACGCTACAACCCCTGTGGCGAGATGTACACCGATGCCAACGGCAACAAGCATTTTTATGACGACCAAACGGATAATTATCTGCAAAAGAATTATCAACTTCTCTTCAATCATACTTTCTCAACAGCCTGGAATCTGAATGTTGCCTTGCATTATACCAAAGGCGACGGCTATTACGAAGAGTACAAAGACGGAAGATCCCTTATAGAATATGGCCTGAAACCATTCACAATTGATGGAACCGAAATAACCAAAAGTGATTTAGTCCGTCAGAAGAAGATGGACAACAAATTCGGTGGCGGCGTTTTTTCTCTCAATTATACGGTCAACAGGCTGAATGCGTCTCTAGGAGGTGGTTTGAATCAATACCGGGGCAATAACTTCGGAAGAGTTCCCTGGGTGAAGAATTATGTGGGCACTCTATCTCCCGACCATGAATATTACCGCAATAAATCCCAAAAGACCGATGGCAATATTTATCTGAAAGCAAACTACGATCTTACTAGAGGATTAAGCGCGTATGCCGATCTTCAGTATCGACACATCGACTATACCATCGACGGCAACAATGATAAATATGACTGGAGCAAGAATGCCCTGCGTCCACTGGCAGTAGACAAGAAGTTTGATTTCTTTAACCCGAAAGTCGGATTAAACTGGAACATCACGTCCAACCATCGCGTTTATGCCTCTTTCTCGGTTGCTCAAAAGGAACCGACCAGAAACAATTATACGGATGGCGATCCGGATTCGTATCCCAAAGCAGAAAAATTACTCGACTATGAAGCGGGATATACTTTCGCCAACCAATGGCTGACAGCAGGTGCAAACTTCTACTACATGGATTATACCGACCAACTGGTTCTGACCGGAGCTTTAAATGACATCGGTGAAGCACTGACCGAAAACGTGCCGGACAGTTATCGTATGGGAGTCGAGCTAATACTGGGAATCAAACCGTGTAAATGGTTTCAATGGGATATAAACGCTACATGGAGCAAAAACCGCATCCAGGATTTTGTAGAAAGCCTGCCGGGCTACCATTATAATGAAGACGGCAGTTCTACTTCCCTCCCGACTGTTCAGATCAAGCATAAAGACACTCACATCGCTTTCTCACCCGACTTTCTATTTAATAACCGCTTCTCATTCATTTATAAGGGATTTGAAGCAGCTCTGCAATCGCAGTTCGTAAGCAAACAGTATATGACAAATGCGGAAGTAGAAGAATTGACTCTTGATAAATATTTTGTCAGTAACCTCAATCTGGCATACTCTTTCCGTCCCAAGAAAGTGTTGAAAGAAGTCACGGTAGGGTTCACTGTGTACAATCTGTTTAATGAAAAATATGAGAACAACGGCTGGGCATCGAGCGACTACACCGATACGGTGGAGAATCGGGGAAACTATGCCGGATATGCAGCGCAGGCAGGAACAAACGTTATGGGACATGTTTCTTTCCGCTTTTAATACCACAGGGCTATGGAATTGAATTTTCTGGAAATATTCGGTACGATTGTCGGGCTAGTCTACCTTTGGTTGGAGTACCGGGCAAGTATCTACCTTTGGATAGCAGGTATCGTGATGCCTGCCATCTATATCTTCGTATATTACAAAGCAGGACTGTATGCCGATTTCGGTATCAATATCTACTATCTGATAGCCGCCATCTACGGTTGGTTCTTTTGGATGTGGGGACACAGAAAGAAGAAAGGTCAACAGTCGGCAGATGCTTCAACCGGTGACAAACCCAAAGATCTTCCTATCGTGCATACTCCATGGAAATGTTACTTACCTCTTTTTCTGGTATTTATTGTTGCATTCATCGGCATTGCGTGGATACTAATCGAATATACGGACAGCAACGTGCCCTGGCTGGATAGTTTTACCACGGCATTGAGCATTGTCGGCATGTGGATGCTGGCGCGTAAATATGTCGAGCAATGGTTTGCCTGGATTCTTGTGGATATTGTCTGCTGCGGACTTTATATCTATAAAGACCTTTATTTTACTTCTGCTTTATACGGACTTTACTCCATTATAGCTATCTTTGGCTACTTTAAATGGAAAAAATTAATGAGCATACAATGATAAACGAACACTATACTCCCGAAGCCGTGGTACTTGCCAACGGTGAATATCCTACGCATACGCTTCCCCTGAAAATGCTGGAAGAAGCTAAATTCGTGATTTGCTGCGACGGAGCAGCAAACGAATACATCTTACGCGGACATACTCCCGATATTATTATTGGCGACGGAGACTCTCTTTCGCCGGAAAACAAAACACATTTCTCGGACATTATTCACCATATAGCCGATCAGGAAACAAACGACCAAACCAAGGCTGTCCATTTTCTACAAGAAAAAGGCTACCGGAAAATAGCCATCGTCGGTGCTACCGGAAAACGGGAAGACCACACATTAGGAAATATCAGTTTATTGCTGGACTATATGAAAAGCGGTATGGAAGTACGAACTGTTACGGATTACGGGGTATTTATTCCCGCAAATGGCACGCAGACTTTCGTTTCCCACGCCGGGCAACAAGTATCCATTATCAATTTCGGAGCGAAAGGATTGAAAGGGGAAGGATTGGTTTATCCGCTTAGCGACTTTACGAATTGGTGGCAAGGAACTCTTAATGAAGCTACAAGCAATCGTTTTACCATTCAATGCACGGGAGAGTATTTAGTGTTTCTAGCTTCTATGTAAACCGATATTAATTCTCAAACATTCTCATCACTATGAGAAAAAATTCTCACTGCGATGAGAAAAAATACTCATAGTAATGAGAACTTTTTCTCATTGCGGTGAGAATCTTTCTTTCATTTCAATAGACTGACAACGCTTCATAGACCACTGTGTTACAGTCTATTAAGACTGACTATAATGAAAGTAAATAGCTCTTGAAATCTACAAATTCTTTCGTCATTTGCAGACTTTTCTTTTCGCCTTTCATAAATTCCTGCAATTTGGCAGGTATCTCTACTGATTCACCGATAATGCTTTCCACTGTTTCAAGGAACTTGGCCGGATGAGCCGTTTCAAGAAATACACCCGTTTCGCCTTCTTTCAAGCCTTCTACCAATGCACGGTATCCACAAGCTCCGTGAGGATCGAGGAGATAATGATGTTCTTTCCAAGTTTCTTTCACCATTTCACGGATCTGTTCATCGGTATAAGTTGTTCCTGAAATTTCGGCAGAGATAGCAGCGTGCGAACCATTATACAAATCAAGTACACGGGCAAAGTTGCTAGGATCTCCCACGTCCATAGCGTTAGCAATTGTTGCAATAGACGGACGGGGATTGTATTTACCTGTTTGCAGATATTGATAGAAAATATCGTTGCGGTTGTTGGCAGCAATGAAACGCTTCACAGGCAATCCCATTTTCTTTCCGAATAATCCTGCGGTGATATTTCCGAAGTTTCCGCTAGGTACGCAGATGACGGCGTTATCTGCTTTTCCGGCACGCTTCAGTTGAGCATATGCATAGAAATAATAAAATGCTTGCGGCAGGAAACGGGCTACATTGATGGAATTGGCAGAAGTCAATGATAGATGTTCATTCAGTTCCTTATCCATGAAAGCAGCTTTTACCAATGCCTGGCAATCATCAAACGTTCCGTCCACTTCGAGCGCAGTGATGTTCTGTCCCAGTGTAGTGAATTGCTTTTCCTGTATTTCGCTGACTTTTCCTTTCGGATAGAGCACATATACATGAATACCGTCCACACCCAGAAAACCGTTAGCCACAGCACTTCCCGTATCACCGGAAGTGGCTACCAGTACATTTACATTCTTTTGTCCTTCCTTCTTAATGAAGTATCCCAGCAGACGCGCCATGAAACGACCGCCTACATCTTTGAAGGCTAGTGTCGGTCCGTGGAAAAGTTCGAGCGAGTAGATGTTATCCGCTACTTTCACCAAAGGTACATCAAAACTTAAGGTATCATATACAATCTGTTTCAGGGTGTCGGCAGGAATATCCTCACCGAAGAAAGCATCGGCTACACGATAAGCTATTTCCTGAAAAGACAACGTATCAATTGTATCGTAAAACTCTTGTGGAAGAGGCTTGATAGACATAGGCATAAACAACCCTTTATCGGCTGCAAGACCTTTTACAACTGCTTCCTGTAAAGAAGCCACCGGCGCTTGTTTATTCGTACTATAATATTTCATGGAATGATATTTTTAGTGCTCACCACAGATTATACAGATTTACACAGATATTTTCTCTATTATTACATAATACAAAAGTCTCTTATCACTTTAAATCTGTGCGAATCTGTGTAATCTGTGGTGAACATTATTTCATAAATTCTTTAATAAACTCGTCTTCTTTCAACACACCATAACTACCATTGCAGGCAGATACTTCGTCGTAAGTTTGCACCTCGTCCGGCTCAATTCCCGGATACCAGATAAGGAACGGGATAGGATCGGAAGTGTGCGTACGAAGTTCGCAGGGAGTAGGATGGTCAGGCAATACGGCTATTGCTACCGGTTCATCCCAATCTTTCACTGCTTCGTAGATAGGTCCTACGGCACGTTTATCCAGATTCTCGATAGTGAGAAGTTTCAAGTCGATGTCTCCTTCGTGTCCGGCCTCATCGCTGGCTTCGATATGAAGATAGACAAAGTCATCGGTTTTCAAGGCTTCCAATGCAGCAGCCACTTTATTTTCATAATTCGTATTATACAGGCCGGTTGCCCCTTCTACCACAATACGACGTAATCCGGCATAATAACCGATTCCATTTATCAGATCGACAGCCGAAATCACCGCACCTTTTTTCACTTGCGGGAAAGTTTCGGAAAAAGTAGTCATCTGCGGACGATAACCGGGGCTCCAGGGCCAAATACTATTGGCGGGGTCTTTGCCTTCAGCTATACGTTTCAGGTTCAACGGATGATTCTTCAACAGTTCCTGTGATTTTAGAATCAGGTCGTTAATCAGGTCTGCCGTTTCTTGTGCTTCCGGGGTCAATGGTTTCACCATCAATGGGCGGAAAGGTTTCAAAGGAACATCGTGCGGAGGAGTACAGTCCAATTCTTTATTTCCTCCCTTGATAACCAACAGATGACGGTACTGGACTCCTGTGTGGAACCGTACGCGGTCATTGCCTAGTTTCTCTTGCAGGTATTGAATCAATACATCCGCTTCTTCTGTAGATATGTGTCCGGAGGAGTGATTCTTCAGAATTTCTCCTTCCACACAAATCAAGTTACAACGCATTGCCATCTCGCCCGGTTTCAGATCCACGCCGATACTGGCAGCTTCCAGCGGTCCACGACCTTCGTACACTTTCGGAAGATTATATCCCAACACAGACATGTTGGCTACTTCACTACCCGGATGAAAACCTTCCGCCACAGTAATCAGGCGGCCGTTACGTCCCATTCGGGCTAACTGATCCATATATGGCGTCTTTGCATATTGCAGGAGCGTCTTGTCCCCTAATGACTTCACTGGCCAGTCGGCCATTCCGTCTCCCAATATAATGATATGCTTCATTTCTTTTGAAAATTAAGAATGAAGAATGATGAATGAAGAATTGGCTGCACCATTACGCTGCATAGTAATTCTTCATTCTTCATTTTTAGTTCTTCATTTAATTAAACGTTTGCGATGCTCATGATGTCGGCAAATACTCCGGCAGCCGTTACTCCGGCGCCGGCGCCGTATCCCTGAATCATCATCGGATATTCTTTATAGCGTTCTGTAGTAAGCAGGATAATGTTGTTGCTGCCTTCCAAGCCGTAGAACGGGTGGTTGGCGCCTACTTCCTGTAAGCCGACAGAGGCTTTTCCGTTCTCCAGTTTGGCAACGAAACGCCAGTGTTTATTTTCTTTCTCCAATACTTGGCGGCGGGCTTCAAAGTCTGCATCGAGACTTGGAACACGTTTCCAGAAATCTTCCAGAGAACCTTCGAAGAAGTCATTGGGGACAAAGAGGTTCTTTTCAACATCTTCCTGTTCCAGACGGTATCCGGCTTCACGTGCCAGAATCACCAGTTTACGGATGACGTCTTTTCCACTCAAGTCGATACGCGGGTCCGGTTCGGAGTAGCGTTCTTCCTGTGCCATTTTGATGGTACGGCTGAAAGGAATATCGGCGCTGATCTTATTAAAGATGTAGTTCAGTGTGCCTGAAAGCACTGCTTCAATCTTCAGAATCTTGTCGCCGCTATGAATCAGGTCGTTGATCGTATTAATAATCGGAAGACCTGCACCTACGTTTGTTTCGAACAGATATTTCACACCACGTTGGCGGGCAATCGTTTTCAGTTCGCGATAGTTTTCGTAAGCGGAAGAAGCAGCAATCTTGTTGGCTGCTACCACAGAGATATTGTGTTGCAAGAAATCTTTGTAAAGCGATGCGATATCGGCGCTGGCCGTACAGTCTACAAAGACGGAATTAAAGATGTTCATTCCGATAATCTCGTCGCGGATGGTTTGCAGACTACTGTCTTTACCCTTTTCCAACAGTTCCTGACGGAAATTAGAAAGGTCGAAACCTTCACGGCTGAACATTGCTTTGGCAGCATCAATGATACCTACCACATGGAGTTTCAATCCGTTTTCCATCATGAGTTTCTGCTGTTGGCAACGAATCTGTTCTACGAGGCTGCCGCCTACTGTACCGACACCGCAGATAAAGAGGTTCAGTACCTGATATTCGGAGAGGAAGAAAGAGTCGTGAATAACGTTCAGGGATTTACGCAGAGATTTGGAATCGACCACAAAAGAGATGTTTGTTTCCGAAGCTCCCTGTGCACAGGCAATTACGTTGATACCGTTGCGTCCCAGCGTACCGAAAAGTTTACCGGCGATACCCGGGGTATGTTTCATATTCTCGCCTACGATAGCAACAGTAGCTAAATCTCTTTCCGCAAGAATCGGAGAAATCTCGCCCATCTCTATTTCTTTCGCAAATTCCTCGTTCAGCACTTCACAAGCCAGGTCGGCATCGGCATTACGCACACCGATAGAAGTACTGTTTTCCGATGAAGCCTGCGACACGAGGAATACGCTGATTCCGTTCTTAGCCAATGCTTTAAAGATGCGGTAGTTTACACCGATCACCCCTACCATACCGAGTCCCTGAACAGTTATCAGGCTGGTGTCGTTGATGGAGGAAATACCTTTGATAGCCTTGCTCTGCGGGTTGGAAACTTCTTGTTTGATAACCGTTCCCACTCCGTCCGGATTGAAGGTATTCTTTATTATAATAGGAATATTCTTGTGACATACGGGATAGATAGTCGGCGGATAAACCACCTTTGCACCGAAGTTACAAAGTTCGGTCGCTTCTACATAACTCAATTCCGTAATGGTATAAGCAGTTGAAATGACACGCGGGTCAGCCGTCATAAACCCGTCTACATCCGTCCAGATTTCCAGACTTGCCGCATCCAGAGCCGCAGCAATAATGGCAGCTGTATAGTCCGATCCACCACGTCCGAGGTTCGTCACATCTCCTGTCGTTTTATCCGAAGAGATGAATCCCGGCACCAGTGACACTTTAGGGATAGACTGGAAAGCCTCTTTCACCAACTTATTAGTCAGGTCGGTATCCAGCGTATGTTTACTATGTTTTCTTTCGGTCTTGATAAAAGTGCGCGAATCGAACCATTTAGCTCCGTCAATCAGTTCGGTAACGATGATGGATGAAAGGCGTTCACCATAGCTGACGATTGTATCCGAAGTCTTCGCGGAAAGGTCTCTAATCAGATAAATTCCCTGAAAGATGTCCTTCAACTCGTTCAGCAATTCGCCAATCTGACGTTGCAACGACACTTGCTTTTCTCCGGCAGGAATCACCTCCTTAATCATCTCCACATGACGGTAAACGATTTCGCGGAACTCGCCCTCGTATGCTGAATCTCCTGCTGCCGCCATCTTTGATGTATTTATCAATTTGTCAGTGATGCCTCCCAATGCGGAAACAACTACAATTACCGGCTCACTTGCCGACTCTACAATTCTCTTTACGCTTAAAATGCTGTTCACGGAACCTACGGACGTCCCGCCGAATTTCATTACTTTCATGAAGATACTTATTTAAATGCAATGCCCTGCAGTTTACTTTTTACAGAACGATTGGTTGTTTACGAATAAAATTGAAATTGAATTTTGCCTGCTTATACAAGCGTGAATCACGTAGATACACAAAAACTATCCATTAACCCCTAAGGGTCATGGTACACATGGATGTGACTGTATGTGGATAGTACTTCATCATAGTCCTTGTTTCTACTCTTGTTTTTGATAAGTGTCGCAAAAGTAATAATAAAAACGTTCAATCTATCACTTTTTTCGGTTTTTTTCTGATAAAAAGAATCTTCCGTCTTCTATTCGTCCTGTCATTCGCCTTTACTTTTATGACATTTTGCTACTTATATATCAAATATATTATTATATTTGCGAAAACAATCGCACAAAATCAGCTTATGAATCCATTAAATACTTCCGTATTGCTAATATACACCGGTGGAACAATTGGCATGATCGAGAATGCCGCGACGGGTGCTCTGGAGAACTTTAACTTCGAGCAACTGCAAAAGTATATCCCCGAACTGCAAAAGTTCAACTTCCCGATTGACACCTATCAGTTTGATCCTCCAATGGATTCGTCGGACATGGAACCGGATATGTGGCGGAAGCTGGTACGCATCATTCATGAAAATTACGACCGCTACCACGGCTTCGTCATCCTGCACGGAACGGATACGATGGCTTACACTGCTTCCGCATTAAGTTTTATGCTCGAAGGGCTCGATAAACCTGTTATCCTCACAGGTTCACAACTTCCCATAGGTGTACTCCGCACGGACGGAAAGGAAAACCTGATGACCAGCATCGAGATTGCCGTCGCACAAAACAAGGAAGGGAGGGCGCTCGTACCGGAAGTGTGCATCTTCTTTGAAAATCATCTGATGCGGGGAAACCGCACGACCAAGATGAATGCGGAAAACTTCAACGCGTTCCGTTCTTTCAATTACCCGGTATTGGCGGAAGCCGGAATCCATATCAAATATAATAATGTGCAGATTCACGTAAATGGTGAAGAGCGGGAATTGAAGCCTCATTATCTGCTAGATACCAATGTTGTGGTACTGAAACTCTTCCCGGGCATCCAGGAAAATGTGATTGCCGCCATTCTGGGGATTGACGGATTGAAGGCTGTCGTGCTCGAAACATACGGTTCGGGAAATGCTCCCCGGAAGGAATGGTTTATACGCCGACTTTGTCAGGCCAGCGAACGTGGCATTGTGATTGTCAACGTGACGCAATGCAGCGCAGGAATGGTAGAGATGGAACGTTATGAAACGGGCTACCAGTTGTTGCAGGCAGGTGTTGTCTCCGGATATGACAGTACGACGGAATCTGCTGTGACGAAATTAATGTTCTTACTGGGACATGAATATACAGCGGACGAGGTGCGCGACCGGATGAACCGTTCGATGGCAGGAGAGATAACTCTGTAAATTCCCTGTTTGTTTTACGCATTGAACAGATTTTATCTGAATTTGTTTTGCGCGTTGAACAAATTATGCCTATTTTTGTATTCCATAGAAAACAAATAAAGATATGGATACACTAATCAGAAGATACAAAAGGTTATTAACAGCTACTTCCACGACCTATATCAGAAGCCTGATGAATACAATCAATTGGGATAACCGTCTGATTGCTATCCGAGGAGCTCGCGGAGTTGGGAAAACAACTTTAATGCTTCAATACTTAAAACTTCATTATGCCAATGATAGCCAAAGTGCCTTATATACAAGTTTAGATAGTCTGTATTTCACACAGCATTCTCTTAGCGAACTCGCCGAACAGTTTTACCTGAAAGGAGGTAAATGCCTGTTCTTGGATGAAGTGCACAAATATCCGTCATGGAGCAAGGAAATTAAAAATATATATGATGAGTTTCCTGAACTGAAAATAGTATTCACCGGGTCATCCTTACTCCAACTGCTGAATGCAGAGGCCGACTTGTCTCGTCGATGCATATCATATAATATGCAAGGGCTATCCTACCGTGAATATCTGAATTTATACCATCAGATTGACATCCGCCCTTACACGCTGGAAGAGATATTGGACAATAGTGATGGAATTTGTAATGAAGTGAATTCCCAATGCCGTCCCCTCGCCTATTTTGAAGACTATTTGAAACATGGATACTATCCTTTTTATTTGGAAGGAAATGCGGAATACTACACACGTATCGAAAATATAGCCAACCTGATACTCGAAATCGAACTTCCCCAGCAATGCGGAGTGGACATCAGTAACGTGCGAAAACTAAAAAGTCTGCTGGGAATCCTCTCCTCCGAAGTGCCTTTTATGGTGGACATCACTAAACTCTCTGCTATGGCAGAACTTTCACGTACTACTATTTTGGCCTATTTACAGTATCTGGACAGAGCTAAATTAATCCACCTTCTTTATTCGGATAATGACTCTATCAAAAAGTTACAAAAACCGGATAAGATTTATATGGAAAATACTAACCTGCTTTATGCATTGACCTTTAAAGATGTAAACAAAGGAACATTGAGAGAGGTGTTCATGGTAAACCAACTCGCCTATCAACATCGTGTGGAATATTGCACGCGTAGTGCAGACTATACGATAGACAGTAAATATACAATAGAAGTTGGCGGAAAAAGCAAAGACGGGAAACAGATAGCTAACACTAAACAGGCATTTATTGCCGCAGATGATATTGAATATTCGGCCGGAAATAAGATTCCACTCTGGGCATTCGGATTTTTATATTAAAGAAAGAGAATATGGCAAAAGAGAAAACCGTATATGTATGCAGTAATTGCGGACAGGATTCACCGAAATGGGTGGGTAAATGTCCGTCGTGTGGAGAATGGAATACGTATGTTGAGGAAATCGTACGGAAAGAACCTACCAACCGCCGTCCGGTGTCGGGCATTGAAACACAGAAACCCAAACCACTGGCACTTAGCGATATTGAAGCGGACGACGAGCCACGCATCAATATGCACGATGATGAATTGAATCGCGTATTGGGTGGCGGACTTGTGCCGGGTTCTCTTGTCCTGATAGGCGGTGAGCCGGGAATCGGTAAATCCACGCTCGTCATGCAGACCGTACTGCACATGCCGGAAAAGAAAATCCTTTATGTGTCCGGTGAAGAAAGTGCACGACAGCTTAAACTCCGTGCCGATCGTCTCTCTGATACTTCCAGCGATTGCCTGATTGTTTGTGAGACTTCGCTCGAACAAATTTATGTGCATATCAAGAATACGAATCCCGATTTAGTGATTATTGACTCTATACAGACTATTTCCACCGAGAGTATCGAATCATCTCCCGGAAGTATTGCGCAAGTCAGAGAGTGTTCGGCATCTATTCTTCGTTTCGCGAAAGAAACGCATACCCCTGTGTTGCTGATCGGTCATATTAATAAAGAAGGAAGTATTGCAGGACCTAAAGTGCTGGAACATATCGTAGATACCGTTCTTCAATTTGAAGGCGACCAGCATTATATGTATCGTATTCTGCGCAGCATCAAGAATCGTTTCGGCAGTACGGCAGAGTTAGGGATTTATGAAATGCGTCAGGATGGGTTGCGCCAGGTGAATAATCCTTCCGAGCTTTTGCTTAGTCAGGACCATGAGGGAATGAGTGGAGTAGCTATTGCTTCCGCTATCGAAGGAATCCGCCCGTTCTTGATCGAGACACAGGCTTTGGTCAGTTCTGCTGTTTATGGAAATCCTCAACGTTCGGCAACCGGTTTCGATTTAAGAAGAATGAATATGCTGCTGGCTGTTCTCGAAAAGCGTGTCGGATTCAAGTTGGCACAGAAAGATGTGTTCCTGAATATTGCCGGAGGACTGAAGGTGAATGACCCGGCTATCGACTTGCCGGTTATCAGTGCCATCCTTTCTTCCAATATGGACGCAGCCATTGAGCCGGAAGTTTGCATGGCGGGAGAAATCGGACTGTCGGGAGAGATACGTCCTGTAAATCGAATAGAGCAACGTATCGGTGAAGCCGAGAAATTGGGTTTTAAACGGTTCTTGTTGCCAAAATATAATTTGCAAGGGATTGACACTAAGAAATTGAAGATCGAGTTAGTTCCGGTGAGAAAGGTAGAAGAAGCATTCAGAGCTCTATTCGGATAGGGCACTGATAAATAGTCACTGATAAATAAATGATCCGCTTTATCAATTTTATAGTCAAAAATAATATCAACAATAACTAAATGATACAAGAATACCAACTCCGCATCCTTCCCGAAATCGCAGCAAACGAACAGAAACTAAAGGAATATCTTTCTAAAGAAAAAGGTTTGAACCTGCGTGACATCACTGCTACCCGGATCTTGAAACGGAGCATCGATGCACGGCAGCGGACTATCTTTGTCAATCTGAAGGTACGAGCTTATATCCGTGAAATGCCTAAGGATGACGAATACGAACATACTATATATAATAAGGTAGAAGGAAAGCCGCAAGTGATTGTCGTGGGCGCAGGTCCCGGCGGACTATTTGCAGCCCTGCGCCTCATCGAACTGGGGTTACGTCCCGTTGTTATCGAACGCGGAAAAGACGTACGCGAGCGGAAAAAAGATTTAGCACAAATCAGCAGGGAACACACAGTTGACCCGGAATCGAATTACAGTTTTGGCGAAGGGGGTGCAGGAGCTTATTCGGATGGAAAACTCTACACCCGGAGCAAAAAGAGAGGGAATATAGATAAGATATTGAATGTATTCTGCCAGCATGGGGCTTCTACGGCGATATTAGTAGATGCGCATCCGCATATCGGGACAGACAAGTTGCCACGTGTCATTGAAAATATGCGGAATACCATCATCGAGTGTGGCGGAGAAGTACATTTCCAAACACGAATGGAGGCACTGATTATCGAGAATGACGAAGTAAAGGGTATCGAAACAAATACAGGAAAGACTTTTCTCGGACCTGTGATACTGGCAACCGGACATTCGGCGAGAGATGTATATCGTTGGCTGGCTGCGAATCATGTGGCGATTGAAGCGAAAGGCATTGCAGTCGGTGTCCGTTTGGAGCATCCGGCAATGTTGATCGATCAGATACAATATCATAACAAGGAGGGACGAGGCAAGTATCTGCCTGCCGCAGAATATAGCTTCGTCACACAGGTTGAAGGCAGAGGAGTGTATAGCTTCTGTATGTGCCCCGGCGGTTTCATTGTTCCTGCTGCCAGCGGACCGGAGCAAGTGGTAGTGAACGGAATGTCTCCTTCTAATCGTGGCTCGCGATGGAGTAATTCGGGCATGGTGGTGGAAGTGCAACCGGAAGATTTAATAAATGGAGAGTGGAGAGTGGAGAATGAAGAGTTAGCTGCGCAACGAAATGAACAGCTGCTGGCTCTTAACCCATCTCTAAATAACTCTCAACTCTCAACTCTCAACTCTCAACTTCTTCCCCTTTACTTTCAGGAAGAACAGGAACGCCAATGCTGGTTACAAGGAGGCAGAAGGCAGACAGCACCGGCACAGCGTATGCAGGACTTCACCCGCAAAAAATTGAGTTACGACTTACCCGAATCTTCTTACAGCCCGGGATTGATTTCTTCTCCGCTTCATTTCTGGATGCCGGAGTTTATCAGCAAAAGATTATCTCTCGGTTTCCAGCAATTCGGACGTTACAGTCATGGCTTCCTCACTAATGAAGCGGTGATGATCGGCGTAGAGACACGTACTTCTTCGCCTGTCCGCATCGTACGCGATAAAGAGACATTGCAACATACAACCGTTCGCGGATTATTCCCTTGTGGAGAAGGTGCAGGCTATGCCGGAGGGATTGTTTCTGCCGGAGTGGATGGAGAACGGTGTGCGGAAGCCGTAGCCAATTATTTCAATCGTTAACTAAAACTACATGAAAATGAATCATCAACCCGAAATAGCCATTGTAGAAGCAAACACCCTGACCAGTCTCGGCCTGAAAGGAATCCTGGAGGAAATGATTCCTATGGCAACCATACGTACCTTCCATCAATTCAGTGAACTGATGGACGATACGCCGGATATGTATGCCCATTATTTCATTTCCGCACAGATTTATGTGGAGCACAATGCTTTCTTTCTCCCCCGGAAACGAAAAACAATTGTATTGGCAAGCGACAGTCCGCAATTCCAACTGTCCGGCGTGCCTGTACTCAACATCCATGAATCCGAGGAAGAGTTGGTGAAAAACATATTGAAACTCCACCAACACGCCCACCACAACGGTTATCCGGTGAAAGACATGCCATCCATGCCTCCGACGCAGCCTCATCAGGAAATTCTATCTTCCCGTGAAATAGAAGTGCTCGTACTGATAACCAAAGGATTAATCAACAAAGAAATAGCAGATAAACTGAATATCAGCCTGACCACCGTTATCACTCACCGGAAAAATATCACAGAGAAATTAGGTATCAAGTCCGTCTCCGGACTGACTATTTATGCGGTAATGAACGGGTATATAGAAGCGGATCGAATCTGATTCACCACAGAGGATACAGAGGATAAAAAGGATAAAGAAGGTAAAGAGAAAAACTTTCCACACTTTTTCCCAAAAACACTCAAACAGTCTGTATCAGAGAATGAGTGAAGATGTTACCTTCACTATACCCTCTGTGTCCTCTGCGGTGAAAACTGTGGTGAAACAAATCCTAATAAATGAGGATTGACCATTGTCTATATTTGCCGTTACTTTGCAGCAGATAAATGAACAGCAGATGAAGAGAAAGAATTTTATGATTGCCCTTACGCTCCTGACGACAGGTACAGCATGGGCGGAAGATTTCCCGAAAGACTCACTAAAAATAGTAGACATCGAAGAAGTGGTAGTGATTGCCACTCCGAAAGAGAATCGTAAGTTGCGTGAATTACCGGTGGCAGCCACTGTTTTATCGCAAGATAATATGCGTGCCAATCAGGTGAACTCTGTGAAAAACCTGACAGGCATCGTCCCTAATCTGTTTATCCCCGATTATGGTTCCAAACTGACCACTTCCATTTATATCCGTGGAATCGGCTCACGTATCAACACTCCGTCCGTAGGACTTTACGTAGACAACATCCCTTATATCGACAAATCCGCTTTCGACTTCAACTATGCTGATATCGAACGTATTGATATTCTCCGCGGACCACAAGGCACTCTCTACGGGCGTAACACGATGGGAGGACTTATCAAAGTGCACACAAAATCGCCTTTCACTTATCAAGGTACTGATATCCGCATGGGAGCAGCGACCTACAATAATTATAATGTGTCACTCACCCACTATCACCGGACATCCGACCGCTTCGCTTTTTCTACCGGAGGTTTCTACGAACACACAGGTGGCTTCTTTGAAAATTCGGCAAGAAACAACGAAAAGGTAGACAAGAGCAATGCCGGTGGCGGACGTTTCCGTGGTATTTACCTGCCTAGTTCGAACCTGAAAATAGATATGGCCCTTAGCTATGAATATAGCGATCAGGGCGGATATCCGTATTACTATACCGGGATTACCCCCAGTGCGATAGCTAAAGCGAAAGAAAATGGTAAAGAAATGACAGAAGACCGGGCAGATTATATCGGTAAGATTTCATATAACGACCGCAGCAGTTACCGCCGTGGATTGCTCAACTCCGGTGTTAACATCGAATATCAAGCCAACAACTTTATATTAAGTGCCGTGACAGGTTATCAGAACCTGAACGACCGCATGTTTCTCGATCAGGATTTCACAGAAAGAGATATTTTCAATATTGAGCAAAAGCAACGTGCAAACACCATTTCCGAAGAGATTGTGTTGAAAGCCAAACCCGGAAAAAGATGGCAGTGGGCTACGGGAGCTTTCGGATTCTATCAATGGCTGCATACTACAGGTCCTGTTCTGTTTAAAGAAGAAGGAGTAAAGTCGGTCATTGAAAACAACGCCAATGCAGCTTTTGAAGAAGTATCTGCCAAACCCGGAGCTCCCACCATGGGAATGACTGTGCACAACCCGACCTTAAGCGTAGGAGGAACTTTCGACACCCCGACTCTTAGCGGTGCACTTTATCATCAGTCTACTTTCAACAACTTGTTCATAGAAGGACTGTCCGTTACAGCCGGCCTCCGGCTCGATTACGAGAAAATCAGTATGAAGTATAATTCTCTTAGCACTCCTATCGACTTTGGTTTTGATTTTCACATGGTAAAGGGTCCCATGCAAATCAACCTGTCCGATCAGAATATGAAAGCCCCGGCCTCTTTTGTAGGCAAGCTCTCTACTGATTATGTACAGCTTCTACCCAAATTTGCTATTCAATATGAATGGAAGAATCAAAATAACGTTTATGCCACCGTCACCCGGGGATATCGTTCGGGAGGATATAACATCCAAATGTTCTCTGACTTATCACAAACAGAATTGAAAAATTCGATGATGAATGCCATCAAAGAAAGTCCGACAATAGGGCAAGATGCCACCTGGGGAAAAACCATCATTAATATGATGAACCAAATGGTACCTACAAAAGAGATTGATGTAAAAGCGTCCACCACTTACAAACCCGAATATTCGTGGAACTACGAAGTAGGTAGTCACCTTACTCTATGGGAAGGAAGACTTTGGGCTGACGTCGCAGCATTCTATATGGATACCCGCGACCAACAACTCTCCCAATTTGCAGAAAGTGGTCTGGGACGTATCACGATCAATGCAGGAAAAAGCCGTAGCTAT
This sequence comes from Bacteroides sp. MSK.20.12, assembly GCF_019052435.1. Classification (NCBI taxonomy): domain Bacteria; kingdom Pseudomonadati; phylum Bacteroidota; class Bacteroidia; order Bacteroidales; family Bacteroidaceae; genus Bacteroides; species Bacteroides sp. MSK.20.12. The sequence continues at coordinate 21,094 of NZ_JAHQVH010000048.1, forward strand.
GGTGCAGAAGCAGCCCTTCGTGCCAGTGTGACAAAAGAACTTAGCCTGAATGTCAGTTACGGATATACGTATGCCACCTTTACGGATTATGTAATCACCGAAGAGCAAAAAGACGGCACTTTTAAAGTAACCGCAGATTATAATGGCAAATATGTTCCCTTTGTCCCCAAACATACCTTAAATATCGGAGGAGAATACGCCATCACCTGCAGTCCGCGCTCTATCTTCGACCGGATTGTATTCCAAGCTAATTATAACGCTGCCGGACGTATCTACTGGACTGAACAAAACGATGTCAGCCAATCTTTCTATGGCACACTCAACTGGAGAACGAATCTGGAAATCGGTGACGCAATGATTAGTTTCTGGGCACGCAACTTCTTGAATAAAGAATATGCCGCCTTCTATTTCGAAACAATGAACAAAGGTTTTATGCAAAAAGGACGCCCAATGCAATTTGGAGTAGATCTCCGCTGCCGGTTCTAATCATTTTCACTCATAGAGATATTATTTAGTCATTTTATTGTCAGCTAAAGATTTTATCCATATAAAACAATGATTATCAATCCATTGACACCTGACAATAAGTGCTGACAATAACCCAAAAACAGGCTGACAATAAAAGATTCGGACTTTTATTGTCAGCCTGTCTCTTATAGATTGATGGCATGGAATACGTGATAGAAGAACGTATGCCTCTATGAAGTATGCATTATAAAGTCGTTATACTTAATTAATCCAATAGGCATTGTTCTCTTAACCCTACGCTATCTTTACCTTTCCATGGCTGTGGTAGCTTCTCTTCACGGCCGTGGAGAGATCTCGTCACGGCTGTGAGAAGAAGTCACCACGGCCGTGGGAAGGTAAAGATAGCGGTACCTTCACACAACTATACCGGCATCTTAACGGAACTATACCGGTGTCCTGGCATTACTTTACCTACAGTTTCCTATTGGTTTGCTTATATCTAAGATTATCTTGTCTACATCTAATACACTTCAACTACACTCCACCACGATTAAGCAAGTTTCTCTGTTCCATCAGACACACGCGTCATTTGATAAGCGATACGCTCTGTACCGTTCTTTACATAAATGATACCACAACGTTGAAAGCCATACTTCGTCAATATATGCTGCATGACTTTATTGTCCCGATGAGTATCTACCCGGAGATTGGGCCAACGTTCGAAACACCAGTTCAAGCAGGTTTCCGATACCCCCTTCTGTTTTCCGTTCGTTGCCAGCCGATGAATCACTCCATAAGGTTCATTATTGAGCCATGTTCCTTCATAAATCTGTTGATAAGTAGGGTCGTCTCCCAAGATAAAACAAAAAGTCCCCAAAATTTCTCCCTGTTCATCTATGCAGACAAAGCTATGTCCATCTTCAATTTCCTGACGAATCAATACTTCAGAAGGATAACCGTCAATCCATTGAGTAGTATTTCCGGTTGCACGCATAAAGGCACGGGCATAGTCATAAATCTCCATCACTAAAGGGAGATCTTTTATTTCGGTAGATCTGATTTCCATCATTTGAAAAGTTATTCAAGAATAAAACAGATAATAAAATTACTCATTGATAGCTCCACAATGGGGGCATACACCTTTTTGCTTCAACTTTTCCCCACAACGCCCACAACGATACTTATACCCAATGTTCCGATGGACTTTCTTCGCAAAAACCAGCATAAAAAAGGCAAGGAACAGATAACCGATATAAATATGTGTCATCAGGATAAAGAAGAAATAGCAGAAAATACAGCAAGACATCAACCCCAGCAGATAAAAGATAGCTGCAGCGGGAGTCAACTGTCGGAACAAATCATCCAGCACCGCCAAAGCGACTATCAAAAACAGCCAAATACTCAACAAGAAGACAGAGAGAATAAAAGGAACTTTGAACGGCGACAAAGTAGGATTGAAATAAAAATGCTCCCACGTTTCCGGCACAAAGACCTGCATCGATTCGTAAATCGTTGCACTGAAGGCCATCAACAAACAGAGAAATAACGGATAAACACTATCTATATCATTAAAATAGACCATCTGCAACTGCTTTCGACGAAAAGCGCGAAACAGATATACACCGACGAATAAAGCGAAGATGATAATGAAATAAGAAGCATGCGTATCACTGAAAAGATGAATGGCCTGCGAAATACTATCAGTCGGCACAAATGACTTCTTGAGTTCTTTTTCACGTATCCAGCCCTGTTCATCCTGTGTGTGAGCCAGCTTCACCCAAACACTGTCTACACTATCGGCAGGGTGAACCGCAAACTCTGCCACCACTACCCTATCCCCTTTATTCAACTGAATAAAAGTATCTTTTATCGGAAGACATTCCAAAGAGATGGAATCATCGACTACTTCCAAGTTTGTATTCCATGTATAATGCCGTTCGTACAAGTAAGTCAACGAGTCTTTCGTCTTCTTCGACAGTTCTTCCGAATCCAAAGCCGGTGCTTTATAATAACAAGATGAGAGCAAAAGTAAACATAGTAGGAGGTTCATCACTGTTTTCATCACTATTTTCACCACAGAGGACGCAGAGGACACAGAGGATAAAAAGGATAAAGAGGGTAAAAAGGGGAAAGAAGGTAAAGAGAAAAACTTTCTACACTTTTTCCAAAAAACACTCAAACAGTCTGTATCAGAAGAATGAGTGAAGATGTTACCTCCACTATATCCTCTGTGTCCTCTGCGTCCTCTGTGGTGAAAACTGTGGTGAAAATTGTGAATAATGATTCTCATTGAGCCGCTTTTACTTTCATTTGACAATTCTTACAATCAAATTCCAGACGAAAACGTTTGCCGTCATTTGACACCAGGTAATAGGGTTCTTTATAAGGTGAACGTACCCGTTGATGGATGGGACACCATCCCATACTGTAACGCAAACAATGTTTGCAGAACATCAGTACCGCATCTTCCACCGCTTCTTTTTCGTAAGCCGCTGCTACCTGTTGAACCCCATGCTCCTGATAGAAAGAGGCTGCACGAGTATTCATGACATTTCCCAGATAGGTTAGCGTCGTTTGTGGAAAAGCATGATTGGTTGACTTCCATACCGACAATTCCTGACGGTAATTGATTCGACGGGCAGTTATTAACCGGTCGATTGCCTGCCGGCGGAAATCGGCTAATACCGAAGCCGGCAGAAACCAGTTGTCGGTAAAAGAGATTTCTATTTCTTTTGCTTCGAAAGGCGTATTCCCCAATTTGGACAGTTGCGTTTTCAGGTTGTCCGTCTGCGGAGTCCGGGCCGGCTCTTTTTCACGTGGAAGGGTGATTGTGACTCTATTATCATCTTCGTCAGTCAATGTCAAAGAGAAACCGGAATGATGGTCGGCAAGCAACATTCGCACTGCGATTTTCCTTTCGGCAGACTTACGGGAAAGCACTCGTTCAAATTCCTGGTCGAAATTACGATATAATGTGGTACGAGGCTTGATGCGAGGCATTTCCTGTGGATATAGTTTGTTGCTGTCCACCCGGTTGATGCGGAATCCCTGTAAACGTCCCTGTTCGTCGATATAACAAACACCGTCTCCATTGTTAAAGGATTTAAGTCCCGCAACCGTCAGATAATTGCCGCGAATCTCCTTCACAGTCCCCATCTCCTCGCCCAACGACTTGGGAGTGTCGAAAGAGAAAATCTCTTTGTCACGTCCATGCAGGAAATAATGTGTGAATCCACGGCTGAAACTCTTATCCAGTTGCGGCTTAAACTCGAAATTGCACGTACCCGAAGAAGCCCTTACATATTCCGGACGACGGGCAAAGATGGCATCCAGCTTTTGACGATAAGCGGCCGTTACATTCTTCACGTAAGAAACGTCTTTCAGCCGCCCTTCTATCTTGAACGAGGAAGCTCCGGCATCCAGCAATTGCTCCAGTTCGTCACTTTGATTCATATCTTTCAGGGAAAGCAGATGTTTGTCTTTGACAATCACTTTCCCGTCCGCGTCTACCAGACTAAAAGGTAACCGGCAGAATTGCGCACATTCTCCCCGGTTGGCACTACGACCGAAACAGGCTTGGCTGACATAGCACTGCCCGCTATAGCTGACACAAAGTGCCCCATGTACGAATACCTCTAAAGGCACTTCCGGACAATTTTCGTGTATCTTTTTTATTTCACGCAACGATAGTTCCCGCGCCAGGACTACTTGCCGGAAACCCGCCTTCCAAAGGAATTTTACTTTTTCCGGTGTACGGTTGTCCATTTGTGTACTGGCATGAAGCGGTATCGGAGGAAGATTCAACTTCGTGATCCCCATGTCCTGCACAATCAGCGCGTCTACGCCAATCCGATAAAGTGCATGAATCATCTCCTCCGTCTCTTTCAACTCTTCTTCTTTCAGAATCGTATTGACCGTGACATAAATACGTGCATGATACAAATGGGCATGTTGCACCAATGCTTCAATATCTTCCAATGAGTTCACAGCCGCCGCACGGGCACCGAACTTCGGAGCACCGATATATACTGCATCTGCCCCATGATTGATAGCTTCAATGCCACATTCCAGGTTTTTCGCCGGAGCGAGAAGTTCTATTTTACGCTGCTTTATCATTGAATATCGTTGATGTTGTAAGGTGTTTCCTGATAAACGAAGTAGTTCAGCCAATTGGAGAACAACAAATTAGCATGAGCACGCCAACGTACCAACGGGCCTTTTTCAGGATCATTGTCTATATAATAATTGCGGGGCATCTCTATCGGCAAGCCTTTATCGAGATCGCGACGGTATTCCGTGTCCAGTGTCAGCGGAGAATATTCGGAGTGTCCCGTGACAAAGAATTCACGACCGCCCCGTGCCATTGCCATATAGACACCGGCATCTTCCGATTCGGAAAGCAACGTCAATTCCGGAACTTTCAGAATGTCTTCCCTGCGTACTTCTGTATGACGGCTATGCGGCACATAGAAACAATCATCAAAACCACGGAAGATGGAGTGGAAAGGTTCCAATACCCGATGTTCAAAGATACCGAACATCTTCTCTTTCAACGGATATTTAGGAACTCCATAATGATGATACAATCCGGCCTGCGCAGCCCAGCATATATATAAGGTAGAAGTGACATGCGTACGTGCCCAATCAAAGATTTCCGTAATCTCATCCCAATAGGTCACCTCCTCGAAGTCCATCTGTTCTACAGGAGCTCCGGTGATAATCATACCATCATACTTCTCGTGACGCATCTGGTCGAAATCCGTATAGAACGTTTTCATGTGTTCTATCGGCGTATTCTTTGACGTGTGGCTCTTGATCTTCATAAATGAAATCTCCACCTGAAGAGGTGTATTGGAGAGTAAGCGCACCAAGTCTGTTTCCGTTGTAATTTTCAACGGCATCAGATTCAGAATCACAATCCGTAGCGGACGAATATCCTGTTGCGTAGCGCGGGAAGTGTCGATCACAAAAATATTCTCTTCCTTCAAAAGCTCTATCGCAGGTAGTTTATCGGGTAAATTTAAAGGCATAATCGCTATATATTAGTAATTTGAGTGCAAAAATACGAAAAATATAGCAGATTATAGGGAGGTAGCTTATTTAGAAGACGTACAAATTAAGTCAATTTAAACATAGAAGCATAACAACCAATCAATAAAAGCCTTATTTTTGCCGGAGAAATTAGTACTAATAATTTAAATCTTAGAAAAATGGCATACGTAATTAGTGACGATTGTATTGCTTGCGGAACTTGCATTGACGAGTGTCCGGTAGAAGCTATCTCTGAAGGTGATATCTATTCTATCAACCCAGATGTATGTACTGACTGTGGTACTTGTGCAGACGTTTGTCCGTCTGAAGCAATTCACCCGGCTGAATAATACAAGTTACAAAAAGAGTATAGGCTGCTTTCTATGGAAGGCAGCCTTTTTTATTGCTCTTTCTTCACCACAGATTACACAGATTAACACAGATTAATTCACAATCAAACGGATAGAAAAATACAAAGAAGTTCCTTAAACAAAAAATCACCCTTACTGCATACTGTAGTAAGGATGATTTTATTAATCTAATATTTTTCAAACAGACAATCTCTTTTCAATCTGTGTCAATCTGTGTAATCTGTGGTGAACTCTTATTTCAACTTAGCCAATGCTTCTTTGATACGACGGATAGCCTCTACGATATTTTCATCGCTTGTAGCATAACTCATACGGATACATTCAGGAGCACCGAAAGAGGCACCACCTACACAAGCCACGTGAGCTTCTTCAAGCAAGTACATTGCCAAATCATCCGAATCTGCAATCTTACGTTCGCCGTTACTCTTTCCAAAGAAAGCATCGCATTTCGGGAACAGATAGAAAGCACCTTGCGGAACGTTTACCTCAAATCCCGGAACTTCCTTAGCCAACTTCACAATCAGGTCACGACGGCGTTGGAATGCTTTCTGCATTTCTTTTACCGGTTCTTGTGTTCCTGTATATGCCACTTCAGCAGCTTTTTGAGAAACAGAACAAGGACCTGAAGTGTACTGACCTTGCAACTTGTTGCAAGCTTTTACAATCCATTCCGGACCGGCAATGAAACCGATTCTCCATCCTGTCATAGCGTAAGCCTTGGATACACCGTTTACAATCACTGTACGTTCCTTCATTTCTGGGAATTGAGCGATACTCTGATGTGCACCAATATAATTGATATGTTCATAAATCTCGTCAGCGATTACTATCACCTGCGGATGTTTAGCCAATACTGCTGACAATCCGGCCAATTCTTCTTTTGTATATACAGAACCTGTCGGATTAGACGGAGAACAAAGAATCAATGCTTTGGTCTTCGGAGTAATAGCTGCTTCCAGCTGTTCCGGAGTAATCTTGAAATCTTGTTCGATACCTGCCGAAACAATTACGGGAGTACCTTCTGCCATTTTCACCATTTCCGGGTAGCTTACCCAGTAAGGAGCCGGCACGATAACTTCGTCACCCGGATTTACCAATACAAGGATGGTATTACAAACAGATTGTTTGGCACCATTGGCACACGAAATTTGAGCGGCTGTATATTCCAGACCGTTTTCTTTTTTCAGTTTCTCAACAATAGCATTGCGCAAAGCCGGATAACCCGGTACCGGAGAGTAACGAGAAAAGTTATCATCTATGGCTTTTTTCGCAGCTTCTTTGATGTGGTCAGGAGTATTAAAATCCGGTTCTCCTACACTTAAGTTAATAACATCAACACCCTGTGCCTTGAGCTCGTTGCTCTTTTGCGACATGGCAAGCGTCGCCGATGGCGACAAGCTGTTCAAACGATCTGATAATTGATTCATTTTGTATCTATTTTATTGTTGTTGAGTGAAAATCGTTGCAAAATAAGCGATAATATTTGATATATGAAAACAAATTGGCAATTTACTTATTAAAATGTAAAGTATGCCCCATTCTTTCTTTCTTTGTTCTCAAGTATCGTTCATTATACGGATTAGGAACTGTTTCAACAGGTACATTTTCTACTATCTCCAATCCGTATGCTTCCAAACCAACACGTTTCACCGGATTATTTGTCAAAAGTCTCATTTTGTGTACTCCCAGTTCACGAAGGATTTGTGCGCCTACTCCGTAATCACGCTCATCGGCAAGGTGTCCCAAACAAATATTCGCGTCAACGGTATCCATACCGTCTTCCTGCAGCTTATATGCTTTCATCTTTTCCATCAGACCGATGCCACGTCCTTCCTGATTGAGGTAAACCACCACGCCTTTTCCTTCTTTTTCGATCATTTCCATCGCTTTATGCAGTTGCTCGCCACAGTCACAACGTTGTGAGCCAAGGATATCTCCAGTAGCACAAGAGGAATGGACACGTACCAAGATCGGTTCGTCTTCACTCCATGTTCCTTTAAATATAGCCATGTGCTCCAATCCGTTTGATTTCTGGCGGAAAGGAATCAGACGGAACTTTCCGTGTTCGGTAGGCATATTTACTTCTACTCCTTTTTCTACAATGGATTCCTGTTTCAGGCGATAAACGATCAGGTCATGGATAGAAATCAGTTTCAGCCCGTGTTCGTCTGCCATCTGACGGAGTTCGGGCAAACGTGCCATTGTTCCGTCTTCACTCATGATTTCCATCAAGGCACCTGCGGGGTAAAGTCCTGCCAGACGAGCCATATCAATCGTAGCTTCTGTATGTCCGGCACGGCGAAGTACTCCTTTTTCTTGCGCGTACAACGGATTGATGTGTCCGGGACGCCCGAAAGTAGCCGGTGTAGAAGTCGGATCGGCCAACGCCTGAATAGTAGCGGCACGGTCGGAAGCGGAAACACCTGTTGTACAGCCTTCCAGTTTGTCAATGGTAACCGTAAAAGGAGTTCCCAACACGGAAGTATTGTCACTTACCTGATGCGGTAAATCCAACTCCTTGCAACGAGACACTGTGACAGGTGCACAAAGTACGCCACGTGCATGTTTCAACATGAAATTTACTTTTTCGGGAGTTATCTTTTCAGCTGCAATAATCAAGTCGCCTTCGTTTTCGCGGTCTTCATCATCCACTACTATGACAAACTTGCCTTCTTTGAAGTCGGCAATCGCATCTTCTATTCTATCCATTTTAATAGTCTCTTTCATAACACTTATTTATTGATTTTCTGTATGATGAATTGAATTTGTTCATTGTTCTTTATAATCCGTTCCATATCCTTAGCCAGACGAACGCGGAACGCCCAGATGCGGAAATAGAAAAATAAACCGATAGGGAAAATGACTCCGGCTACCAGATTCAACCAATATATATGGAACGGGCGCACATGAGCAGAAACGGAAATAACCGGATAATTGTTTAATGCACCGATCAAAGTGGCAGATTTCGTATTGGACATTTCTTCAACCAACGCTTCCAGCTTTTCATTGATTGCCATCACCTCGTTATCATCCTCACTCGCCATCCACAACTTAAAGTAATTCGGTGCTTTTTCCAATCGTTTCCTGGCGGCATACGCTTTACACTCTGCCGAAAGTTGTTCCAAATCACCCGTCAGACGTACGTAATCAGGATCATGAATAATCACTTCTTTCTTAAATATATGGCGCACACTACGAATTCCCACAATCTTTTTAAACCAGTTGATATAGGCATCTGCATTAAGCACCACAGAGTCTTTATTCGATTTATAAGTAAGGAAGATTCCTAACGGGGCAAGGACTGCGCTACTTGTCCACATCCCCATCCAAACAATCCACTTACCGTCGCGGGCCATTTTATATCCTGTATTATCAATGATATAATAAATGATAAACACCAACACTGATACGATGACCGGCATTCCCAGACCTCCTTTACGGATAATACCGCCCAACGGAGCTCCGATAAAGAAGAACAGCAGACAAGAAAGTGAAATCGTTATCTTCTTATGCCATTCCGTCTTATGTTTTCGAATACTATAATCATTGTTCTCCATCGTGAATTTCTTGAACCCAAGATCGTTAGCCACGTTCTCCGCACGACTGACAGCAGAAGAAATCACCTTCTGTTTCTGCGTTAAAGAGGCTACTTCGTAAAGGCTGTCTACATTATATTCATGAATATCCGCCTTTTCTATTTTGACCGTATCTTCTTTTGTCAATCCATAAGAAGGACGGAAATTTCCTTCTGCCACTTCCCTGTAATACTGTCGTCCGATACTATCTCCCACAACCGTCATCGAGTCAATGGAACTCTGCAACTGCGCCATGTCCTTAGCACTGGACTGCTTACCCATAATCTCACCATCAACCATATTGAAATCGGAATTAAACTCAATAATGGTATGTTTTTCCCTGAATTCCTCGCGTCGATAAGGTACATTCTCCGATTTCATACTTTGAGCTTTCAGATTCTCAAATAAATCTCCGCTATACAAATGCAGCCAAAGATGCTGTTTATCCGCGGTCATCTCCAAACGCCCGGAATCAGCATATATAATACGTGCTTTCTCAAAGCCATCTTTCATACTATAAATCAGCACATCATATAGCATACCGGTCTTCCGGTTCTTCTTAGCTACCTTTAAATTATAGTCCTTGATTTCAGAATAGAATACTCCTTCCGGAATGTCCAACTCCGGAGATTTTTGTTTCATCGAAAGGATCAGGGTTCCCAATTTAGCCTGGGCGATAGGACCTACTACATTTTGGAAATAGAATGAGACACCGACAAGTCCGCAAACGAAGAAAGCAAGCGGACGCATGATTTTAAGGAGAGAAATACCTGCGGCTTTCATCGCAAGCAATTCATAACGCTCGCCAAAGTTACCGAAAGTAATCAAAGAAGCCAGTAGCACTGCCAATGGCAACGATACCGGCACTAATGTTAACGCGGAATAAAAGAAGAATTGAGCCATTACGCTCATCTCCAATCCCTTTCCGACCAATTCGTCTACATATCTCCACAGGAACTGCATCATGAATATGAACAGACAGATGAAGAATGTACCAATAAAGAGCATCAAAAAACTCTTTACGATGAATATATCTAATTTCTTTATGCGTAGCATCTTAATAGGTTCGTGCAATTAGGATGCAAAATTAGCACAAAAAAAGGAGCATCGAAAATTTTTAGTTGAAAGTTAACTAAAAACCACAAGTTCTTCTTAATTTAGCTACTTGTGACTCCCACAATTCTTTCATATCATCCACTTCATCCGGCTCTGCGAAATCAGTAATTTCCAGCACATAATCACTAGTCAGCTCATTATAAGTCATCTTGATTTCAAAATAATCGCGTTCGTTTTCATCATCCTGCCAACGGAAGCGGATAAAAGAGAAAGAGCGAATGGCAATAATCTCTGCTTTCCTCTGTTCTGTCTTCCCCCAATGAAACTCTACTATTTTATCGTCAGAAATAACTTTGTCGGCAAACCAGTCCTCCAACCCGGTCGGTGTACTAATAGCTCCCCAAAGAATATTTTTAGACGTTGCATTCAACAAATACTCCAAATGAATCTTTTCCTTTTTCATAGCAATTTCGAATTGTTTTTACGTGTGCCAAGATAAATACTTTTTTCTAAATACATCGCATAAATCAGACACTTTATTTAATTATTCTTTCATTATCGGACCTCAAACTCCCTGTTTATAGGGAAAATCAAAACCCTTCTTAAAGAAAAAACACAAAAAAGTTATGAATTGTTTTGGAGATTATAAAAAATCATCTATCTTTGCACCCGCAATCGAGAAACGATGGCGGGATAGCTCAGCTGGTTAGAGCGCATGATTCATAATCATGAGGTCCCCGGTTCAATCCCGGGTCCCGCTACTTGATAAGAATAAGGCATTTGGGAGGCTTCCACTTCTGGGTGCCTTTTTCTTTTTTAGCTCCGGTTTGCGCTATGGTTTGCGCCAGCGTCAAATTCAATGTAACATGGTTCAACAAATTTTATCTCTACAAAGATACTATTTTACTTTCAAATTTTAATTGAAAAGATTAATAATACAATTGCACGACATTGCTATTCTATAAAAAACAGCAAATGAATTTCTTCAAATAGTGATAACCATGTTAGTTACCACCATACCAAAGAGATATTAATTCAAAATGTCAAAGTTACATTTATAGGATAATTACCAATCATCATTACTTGTTTGCAATGGCTTCTTTAGAACTGTATCAATTTTGTCTACAAGGATTTTATAACATGATAGTGAATAAACAAAAGCTCGTGATGAGGTCACTTTAGGATGTTGTCTGTTTTCTGTAAATGGAAAGCAATCAGAAAGTGCCCATATTTGGGTATCTTTAGTAACGCCATTACCTGTTACACCAAAACCACCACCAAACATTATGACATATCCACTATCGTCATTTATCTTCAATACCTCATAGTTCTGTAAAGTATATGTCATTCGAATACGTTCTTCTTTAAAATCAAATTTAATAAGTGGTCGAATACTTACTCTATATGAGTTATCTCCCATAGTCCGTTTTGCAATATTAGGCAGATAACAACGTGCCATGATTGTTCCTTCTTCCTCATTTGAAACCTGTATAGCTGACTTTGCATCAGAAGACATAGATATGACCCAATCTATAATTTTGCGATATAATTGAGATTTGGACTGACCTTTATACTCTTTTATAACCGATAATGATAGTTCACCCAATTCATTCAGCTTATATTCATTAGATAGCTCCTTAGCCTTAGCTGACCAAGACATATCCCCTATATTAGTATATTCTTCTAATTCTTGTTTAGTTACAATTTGGGCATTAATTGTATTACAGACTAATCCTAATAACATTATAAAAATAATCTTTTTCATGTTGACTTGAAGCTTACTATTAGTATGATGTATTTTTGTGTTCAAATGTACAAAAAACAAATTAATTAATCAGATTTTATTATATATATTTTCTAACAAGCCTTGTTGTAAAAGATGTGTTGTAATTATTGATAGAACAATAAAAAAAACAGCAAATGAATTTCTTCAAATGCTGTTTTACTCAATATTTACAAATAATTCATTTGTTTAATTATTAATACGGTATCTAATATAATGAATGCCACAACATCTTGTATATCCCAAACACAAGGTCCTTTTAGTATTATCTCGCATGCCTTATCAAACATAGTAATTATAATAGCTATGAGCATTTGGGTAATAATTATCTTTTTCATAGAAGATAGTGTAAACCAATTAAACACACTAATTAGCCATTGAGGCATTTTAAGTAATATAATTCCCATTATTTCTTATTTAATAATTCTACCTTCATATTATTCTTCTGATGCAATATTATTTATGCCTTTTAGTTTTTTCAATTCTTGAATATACTCCAGTTCACCTTTGGCATATTCCTTATTTGCATCTTCATTCAGCATTTCCTTAAATGCTTCCTCTGCATCATCCAACCGTCCCATATCAACAAAAGTATATGCTCTTCTCCTACGTAGGAAATTGTGATAAAATATAATGCCATCCGTAATCTCACTTTCTTTTAACTGCGCCAATTGATTAAGTTCATTATGGATTGTATTAATTGCTCTTATATCTCTACTATTTGCCAAACAATTTATGTATTCTATGTTGTATCTAATGTTATTTAAGGGACGAACTATTTCCAGAAAGAAAAGGGCTTTCTCATATAAACCCATTTCTGCATAGCAATATCCAATGAGATAACAGGTTTGATAAAACATTCTTTTATCATCATCTGTAATGCTACCCCTTAGCCAACTTTCTCTCAAAGCATGATATACATTTTCCAAATACACAATTGCATCCCAATATCTATTTTCTTTCAAAACTTCATTACCCCAATAAAAATCCTTTCCAATGGCAAGCGTCATTTGAGACATAATACAATATTCATAAAAATCCAATTCTTCTCTATTGTTGAATTTTTCAATTGCTTTGTCATGAATAGCCTTATATTCCTCTATCCTTTGCTGTGGGCTTGTATGGTCATAGGCAAACAAAACACTCAGTGTTTGAGGTTGATTCGCATTTCTGGCATATGTCTTATCTCCTTCATGGCTGAATGTTGGTAACATGATAGATGCACGGATAAACCATGTTTCCTTTCCACCTCCACATCCTCTTAGGTGTACAATGATATTGTCGTTCACTCTGCTAATGGACTTATCATCATCTTCTTGTTTGACATATCCCTTCCTATAGGAAATAGACAAAATGACATTTTCACTAAATCTATAGCCCATATCTCCATTGTCCTGTTTGATAAGGACTGCATTGCATAAATCAAAACTCCAGATTTCATTGCTGTCTACAACAAGTATCCCTTTTTTCTCATGAATGTTGTCTGTGACAATATATAAATCAGAAACCTCTTCTTGCCTTATGTCAAAAGTTCTATTAAGTAGTACTCCTAAAGTTACTTTCTCATTAGGAGTGGCTCGTAATTGATACTTTTCATTTTGGTGTTGAAATCTAAATTCATTTGATAGATACGTTTCATTTTCCAATCTATCAATCAAATCATCCTCTTTATCTTTAGAGATGTTCTTTACTTGAGGATGAGCATTAAATATGGAACTAAAAAACTTCTTCATGATATTATTAATTAAATCCTTTAACGACTACCCGTGGGCTTTCATGTTTTTCTTGTTTAAAATTAAGACGTATAAACTGTTCTTTTAGTAAGTCATGAGCTTTGAAGCAATCATCCAGTACAATTTTCAAATAATCTCCTATATTTATTATGGAAGGAACAAATAGAATTACTGCCTTGCAATGTACTCCCATTTGCTTATTATCTTCATCTATGGAATAAACAGTGGAAACAATATTTCTTATGTTATTCAGATTTATTGCTTCCTTCAAATGCTCAACATTGGCATTATCCAAATCGACACATAGCCACCAAGTATCCCAAAGAGTGACAAACAGATAGTCATTATCTGCATCTATAAAAAACTCCTCACCTTGGTATTTAAAACAGATTCTATCCTTATCATCAACTTCTGGTTGACAACCAATCTCTTTTAATGTATTGATAACTAAATTCCGTGTCTTGTTATCTTCTGCATTAATCGCCTTATCTATAGTTTCATTTGTTTTTGCATATTCTGACCGTTCTTTGTCTTCCTCAACAGCGAACCCTATTCTACCAAAGAGATATGCGATAACTATCAATATTAATCCTAACACTATCCAACCTTCCATATTTGTACTTAAAATAATATTTGACAAATGTATTATTGGTTATTTCTCATATCATTCCTAACATCAATTTCAACTAAAGAAATAAACTGCAATTTTATTATTCTCTTGGTAGATTATATAAGTGAATATTGTTGTCAACTATTTCTTCTGCTTGCTTTTTAACAGACCTCGTATACTCCAACTTCACTGTTACAATAATCTCACGCTCATAAGCCTTCTTACAAATAGCTTTACTGTAAAAATATCTATCACCCTTAGTATTGCCTTCAATAGTATAACTATGGTCTGTAATATCTTTCTTGACAATTCTATTACCTTGTTCTACTTCTGAATCAATCTACTAGTACAAGATAGAAACAGTATTAATAATACATAGATTAAATCTGTGTTCATAGTAAACAGTATATTATTCTTTCATACTTTTAGAATCCCATTTTACGAAAAAATTAGGAGAGTGCAGTAATTCATCGTAACTGCAAGTATCAGATAACAAACATAAATAAACATCATTAGACATTGCCCCATATCCTTCAAAAGCATTTTTTAGCTGAATCAAATGGTAGCGTTGTAACCGATAAGTTGCATTATCATACACAGACTTTATTCTACCTTGCAATCTTCTCGAAGTGCTTTTTCTTACTTTCATAAGGTTATTCCATGCTTTCTGTTCATTTGAAAGACATGCTTTAGCTTTTTCTCTTGAACCTATATCCAAATAATCATAGTAATTTTTGTTATTTATGGCGTGAAATATTGTATTATATTCCTGTATGATTATACTATTTGAGATTGGCTTATAAACTTTATCAGGCTTATAATTCTCTGCTTGTAATGCAAAGTATAAATCCAAAGTTCCTTTAAGATGTATAGCATACATTTCATCACACAATTGGCTATATGCCATAGAAGAAGCTGAACCACCACCATATCCAATAGAATCAAAATAACTAATTTGAGCTTCCAATAGTTTATCAAATGCTTCTTGTTCTGTTTGCAATGGTAATGAAATACTCTTTTTCTTCAACAGTTCTTCTAACAGTTTCTCATAATGATAACGTAAATATTCTGTCCAAATTTCACTAATATTGAAACTTGCATTTATTTGCATTTGATTACCACAGTCCTTTTCTAGTTCTGCATCTGGAATAAGATTATTAGTAATGATACTATCTATACACCTATACCTATCCACGGGATTTTGAGGTAGTTGAATTTGTTTCGCTTCAATATAAGCTTGAAGTAATGCAGTAACTGCAATATCATGAGAATCTTTATTAATAACAGACTGTTGTGTACAAGAATCTTCAATCGTATAATCTAACCAAACAGCACAAACCGTATCAATTAAATCATTCTCTAATGGATATAGCTTCTTAAAAATAGGGAATGTTACATATTCTTCCTGTTCTTCCAAATTAGAGGGAGCCAAGAAAGTGCTATATAGAAACTTTGCACATTTCATAAAGTTAGCTGCTACTAACGAATCTTTCATGTCCTGTTCACTTGATTGTCTTTTCCTATCACAAGATAGAATAGAACATAAGAACATTAGCAATATACAATATAAAATTTTCCTCATTATTTTATTAGGATTATACTGGTAAAGAACTCCCAATACAAGAAACATTAATAATTAATGTATTATTCTTATATTGGGAATTTACTGCACAAACATAATCACCATTCCTTTAGTGGTGTGGTATTATATACTGAATTTTCAAAGTTAGAATACGAATTAGGAAGATTATACCTATTTTCAATGACAGATAGCACAGAATTAAAATCCTCTATTTCCTGCACAGTTGGTATTTGACTATAATTTAGTATGGCATATAATAACTTCCTAAATTCAATTTGATACTCTTTATCTAAATTGCTTAACTGTTGAAAGTTAGCAAATCCATTTGACATAGTAGGAGATAAACATTCCTGCATTTCAATAATAGAAAGATGAAGAAAAGACTGTCCCCACCTTATTAAACAATATTTATGATTATTACTCAATTCTCTTTTGTTATGAATAGCAATATCAAAAATTGTTCTAAATACAGCTTTCCGTTGTTCTAATGTTGGCATACGTATTTTATTTAAATTTACAACCAAATAGCAATATCAATACCTGTTTGGGTTTTCAAAACTCTAGCTTCATTATTTAATCTTGCTTCAAATAGTCGAAATGGAATTTCACTTCCATCATACCATTTTACAGCAATAGAGTTATATAGATTCCAGTCAGTTCTTCCATTTGGTTTTAACAATCGTTCCAATGTTCTAACCTCATTTTGTAACGCTGAAGCAATACCTTTTACCATAGGTGTAGCTTGACCACTAGAAGAAGCATATTCTTGTTCTATTTGTCCTAAACCTGTACTTATTTTTAATGCACAAGATTGAATCTCTGCTTTACTATTATTTCCAAAATTAAAGAATCCCATATCTAATTATTTTTCTGTTAGTAAATCAAAATATAAACTGCTCAAAAAATGAATTGGCTACTTAAAAGATAGTAGCTAAAATTTGTACTGACTGTCTGATCCGTAGTTATATATCGTTTTATGTACCCTGTTTCCTTCAGATACTATTAAAAATTAAAAGGCGTGGAAACTATTGAATATTACCATATTGAGGCTCTGGACTGCCCAAGGTTGAATAATAAACAATAGCCCACGCCAAACGATATATAGACTATCTTAACAAGATAGGTATATAACATTGACGTGAGCGTTCTTGCCTATTATCTTCAACCTTCGAAATTGTCCAGATTCCAATATGAGATAATATCTTAAACGCTCTTCGTTAACTAATATGTCCTTTCAGCCCCAACACATTAGGTATCTGAAATTGCCACAAAGTTACGAAAAGCGTTCGTAATAGCAAGAACTATTGTTTATTAAAAGTTGAGAGCTATCCCTTCTTTATAAATCCATGGTAGTGGAAAAATTCAAGACCACCCATATAAAAACTAAATCTCTGAATTTTTCCACCCCACCGATATTTCATGCTTATGGCTTTATAAACTGATTTTTTATCCGTTGAACGGTGGAAATACCAATACTTTGTAGCTTAGCTATATTTCTGATTGAATAGCCTTTTCTTAGTAAAGCAATGACTTCTTTATATTCCTCTTTTTTCTTATCATCCGTTTTGGTTGAACCTGTCTTTCTGCCAAGTTTACCACCTTTGGCAATATAATTTGCCCTACCACTATTCAAACGGTATTGAATATTGCTTCTTTCGATATTTGCCATTTCTGCAAGTACTGTCACCATGATAGAAGCTATTGGATTAACTTCCCCATTTGGTTGCAAAGTATATAAGCCCAAGTTCTGTATGTAAACCGACACTTTCGATTCATGCAATATATCCAAAGAGCGAAGAACCTGTAATGTACTTCTTCCTAGTCTTGACAATTCAGACAAAAGTAGGATATTCACAGATTCACGTTTACAGTATTCTAAACATTCCCCTAAAATCTGTCTTTCCTCTATTTTCTTTGCACCTGAAATATGCTCCTGGAATATATTCACAATTTCTATATCCTGTGAGATAGCATATTTCTTTAAATCCTCTATTTGTCTGCTCGTGTCCTGTCTGTCATTACTTGACGAAACACGAGCGTATATTACGGCTGTTTTCATTTTATTCTTTGATTAAATTGATAACATGAAAGAATGTGTTCAAAGCAACTTTGCAGATTTATTTGAACACATTCCAGTTTTGAACACTAACGAGGTTTATTCGCTTCCTCAATATCCCATAAACCAACTAAAAGAACAAGCAAGATTAACGGAACACAACCTGTTATAAAAGACAATACCACCCAAAAGAGCCAAACAAGTATCCTATAATAAAACATGATTCTTTATTTTAAATAGATTAATAATTGAACGGTTTATTTCCATATTGATAATCTGTTATTGATAAACAGATTCTATCAAAGAAAGAATGTCCCTTATCTGAATAGAAATACTTTCTATAAATCTCATCATTGGAATTATCCAATAAGACATCTAATTTCAGCAACCAATATTTCAATGCTTGTAACCTCTTTATATATTGGAGATTATTCTCACAATGACAAATTGTTTCTTTCAGATATTCAATCTTACTAACCATAGTTTCTTTCTTTTTATCCATTGCAATACAATTAATAAAATAGGAGAATACCCATTTCTGAATATTCCCCTGTTTAATCAATCAATAAACCACTTATATTTAGTGTCTCCATGCAAAGCGGCATTTATTCCCGTTGCTATTTCGGTTGCGTTTACCGCTCTATCCAAGAATGAATCTATATAACTGCTCTTGTTTGCTCCTGTCAATAGATTGTACAATTTCCACATACTAATATCATTCCCCAAGCTCCCAAAGTTCTTATCATTGATATATGCTTTTGCAACTGTATTTATTTGTGAATCAGTGATAAGCATTTTAGGAATATCTTTTTGATAACCTTGTGGTAATGATTGACCAAGTCTCATTCTTCCAAGTAATTGGCAAAATTGATGTTCTGTGAGATATGAGTTACCAAGTGTTTGCATTAAGTGTAGATGTTTTGCAGGTTGGTAACTCTGAAACATTTCCAATACTGCTTGATATAAATCTTTAGTATTAGTAACTTCCAAACAACTAAGAAAACCATCTGTTGATACACACAAGTTTGTACAAACTTTACAAGTAAAGCCAATAAACACTTTAAAGCGTTCTGCTCCTTTCTTTGAATAAAGATTAGTGTGATTATAAGCACGAACACCACCAATAGTTAATATTAACTTATTCCCGTTCACCGTTTCGTAAATCGTAGGAATCTGAATAATAAAAGCACATCTTTCGTAGTAGATAGTCTTATCACTTTCAAGAAGTTGATTTGCAGGTTTGTGTATTGCTTCGGGTATTCTCCCCTTGATAATGTGACTTACACGAATATCGGGCTTATCAATACTTTCACCACTGAAAAACGTATTTGCAGCGTCATAAACAGTATCAATAAATGCAGGGTGAGGAATTGTAAGCTCATTATCTTTGGCGAATACGGGTGTAATACAATCTTCTTTTAAATGTTGCATTGTTACCTCTAGTGTATTAGCTTCCAAGAAATGAGGATTCTCTTTTTTAACTTTTGGTTGTTCTTCGATTATTGTTGCTTCTTCTGCATATTCACCAAAGTTACTTTCTCTTCTTACCTGTGGCACATTGCCAATAATTTGTAGATTTCTCATAACAAATAAAATTTTAAATGATTTATAAATTGATTACGTGGAGAATAGATATTTCACTTTTCTTCCAACTACCCTAGGGGGTTGTTAGAACTACTCTTCACGTGTTCATGTAACTTTCAATTCTGTAAATCATAGGAGAAGTAAGCTGATATATATTTAAGCTCCTATTTTTATAGGTAGGGGGTATTATATATAAGTACCTATACTTTATTGCACGCATATCTTTCTACTCTCCACAAATGGAACTACTTTAGACCATTACAGAATGTGGCATAACCATACAACCAATGTTTGAAAAATGAGTATCATTCATTTTTTAGCTTCCCCAATTATTCGTAAATTTGTGTATCCCATGAAGGAAGGATTACCGTATTGCATTGAGGGCTTTTTATCTCCATTTCCCAATTACTATCAATGTGGTAAATTCATTTCTTCGCAGTCTTTCATAGATAAAGCCATGTCTGATAGATTTTATTGCAGTCGCCTATATACTAGTATTAGACGACCTTTTTCATTTTTGTAGCATAACCATAAAAAGTAGGGCAATTTGACGTCTGCCCTACCGCTTGTGGTTATGAAAATTTCTTTATATTACCTACCATGTCAGAAGTATATACCTATCAAGAATTACGTGAATTAGCCTTAAAATACGGAATCAGAGATAATAAAGTCCATATCGGTGTATGGATACAGACACAAGGCTATCAGAAACAAAGAATACAGATTAACCACATTAGAAAAACATTTTATTTAAAATCCCATGATTGAGACAAGAATCCCAATAGCACCTGACACAAGTACCACCCTTACAGATGAAACAACAGAGCACATCATTCATCGCAAAGTAACAATCAAAATAGACAGAGATTATTTAAGAAAGAAATACCCCGAACTATTCGAACGACTAGCAAAAGTTGCAGAAAAATATCCTTATACTCCGAAAAAACAACTTGTAAAAAAACAGGGGCACGCTCATGTAAAAAAACAGGGTGGACTATACTACTAACCATTGGAAAATAACTAATAAGCATTGCCTTCTTTCAGAAGTCAAAAGCACATTCTAAATCTTATTTTTTTCATGTATGTAAATCAACTAACCAATGAAACTTATATAGACAGAAAGGAAGCCAAAATAAGTCTCGGAACTTCCAATTTCAACAGATTATTAAAAAAGAAGATTATTTATTTTATCAACGGACAACCATTTGCCAACTATGGGATACAGAATAATACCGGCAAGCCTAGCCATAGGGCTTACAACAAATGAAGCATATACTTATTTTTGTTTATTAGCGAAATCAGATTACAACACTTATATTTCACACGTAAAGCTTGAAACGCTATCCCAATTGACAGGAATAAGCAAGACCGAATATATATCCAAGCATATCGAGAAACTAATAAAGAAAGGGTTACTACGGAAAGATACACAACAGAACATTGGTAACAAAGGCGTGTTCAATACCTGTACGTATTATCTATACAAACCGCAAATTGACTGGATTAGAATTGACTTGGATTTATTGGAAGAAAACATTCCTAACAAACTCAAAGCTTTCCTCATCTTATTAAAATGTATCTGCCTAAACAACACCAATTACACAGGATACAACAAAAGTGAAATCTGCAAGAAACTAAATATATCCCGCCCGACCTTAGATTCTTATCTCAATCAGTGTATCGACAAAGAACTGATAAAAGAAGAGCAAAACGGATACACACTTACAAACGCACATTTATTCAAAATAGATATTGCCAAAGGAAAGGATGATGACGAAGTTTATACAAAGGTATATATACCAATGGCTGATTTTTTCGCATCACAAAACATTACAATACCACCATATAATAAAAAAATAGTAGGAAAAATCATCGACCATTATAGCGCATTACCATTTTTAGCAGCAGCACTAAAAAAACGAAAAATACCGGAAGGAACTGTTTGTACTTGGAAGTATTTAGCTAAAGTCTTGAAGGTAAATATCGTGGAAAAACCTCGTCCCATACCACCAAAGGTTACTCTTATCATGTAAAAATTAACCTTTGCAAAAAAGGAGATTCACTCATCACGGAGCGAATCTCCTTTTTGCTACCAAATTATTCTTTTAGTCGATTATTTCAAAGTAAGGGACATTTTTCGAACAGGGTCTATAAAAGTACTTTTCTTAAAAAAATGTCCTTCGCATTATAATATTTCCTCAATCAGCAAATAACATCTTTCACCTCTGACTTTGCATTCGGACACCATAAAAAAATCGCTTATAGTCTTACTTGTTATGGCTTTAGGGGGATGTATATTCAATAGAGCATAAATTCTCTTTATTTCTTCTTTGATATATTTACGAGTGTATTTTTGACCAACAGTAAATGAGTTCTTTATTAAGCGGATTACCTCTGTTCCGGTTGCCTTCTCACTGTATTGCTTCTGTATCATGGCTTCCGTGATTTTCTTTTTGGAATATTTGAGTTGTTCAATCACTTCTTTACCTACCGTATCATAAGCTTCAACAATAAATGAATCAGCCGCAATCAAATCCCGCTTGTATTCCAATTCCATTTCAGTAGCACAATTTCCCAACATCTCCAACTGGCGGACTATCTCTTTACGCTTGTCTTTAATGGATTGAGATTTATTTTCCCTCTTTAACCGCTCAAAGTCACCTATCGAATAGTAAAATCCATGTTGATAAGAAATAAATGAATAACAATTATCGTATGCCTCGTTTAGAGAGCCTTTATCGTAATAATAATTTTTCATCAATTCCTCATCTATGTAGTTGTCTATTGCAAACCAATTCTCTCTCCCGTTCCTATCAAGCATCTTATTAAAAGGAAGACTTTCCAGTGCAGCACGGTAAGCATCACGGGAAGCCCTGTCTGCTGCACAATCATAAAAGTTCTTCATTGTTCGATATATCTCCTTGCTGCAAACAATATATCCTTTTATTTCTTCTTTCGTTCTTTGTGGTATACCTTCTTTAACGTTACTAATATGTGTAATTGATGATACACCATTTCTGAATCGTCCAACCATTTGGATAGCATCAGTATAAGGGTCTATCATTGTATGTTCTGCAAAGTAAACATCGGTTAACATTATTACATGAGGTTTCTGTTCTAACTCAATATCCACAGCATTGAAAAAACGGCTAGTGAAAAAATTGTACCGTTTCATTTTATCAATGCTGCACTGTTCATAGGCATTGGTAAATTTATTCCTTCCCAACTTATCAACACTCTTTGGGGCACAAAAGACTGCGGAATCTTCCAATAAATCTAGTTGCTTCATCAATGAATATATAATATCAGTTGAATTGATAAACACACAAATCGGAAGTGGTGCAGCTTCCTCATTGTTTAGCTTGGATAGTGTATCTTTAAATGCTTGCAGCGTATTATTCGTATGATGAAGCCAAATCTCCTTTTTATAATCGAAAGTCGGCTGTATTTCTATCGTCTGAAAGTTCTGCTCCTTAAATCGAGGGTCATTCAATTCTATCGGTGTGGCAGAAACCAATGCTTTTTGGTCAAACTTAAAGAAATCATCTATCGGTAGTGTTATGTCACTCCGGTAATCCGCATCCTTCACTAGCTTATGACATTCATCAAACAGAAGAAAACAAGAACAATGCGCACTCATTTCCAGTTCTTCAAATGCGTCCTTTACTTTCTGAAAACTTTCGGGAGTAGTAAGTATCTTATAATACTTCTTCTTGCTCTTCTCCAAGTAGTTTACAATATCGTCAGTATATACACCTTCATATACTCCGAACAGATTATCATCTTTATGCTTAGGGTCATTGCACTTACCAATTATAACAGGAACATTCGGCTCAATGATAATCGAGTTACGTTTTGCTGTGATTTCTCCATAGGTAGCACCAAGTCCGGTCAACTTCTTATAAAGAATAGTATTCGTAGGAATTTCGGGAAGAACTTCGGTAAGGTATTGCACCTTACCGAGCTCACTAAGATTAATTTCTATTGTCATCTTCCTCATTAACGTCTATCACATCCATTCCTTCATTTTCGTATTCTTCCTGCTTGATTGCATCAAAATCAGGTGCATCTTGCAACAAATTTCCAGGAGTATTAGCTTCATTAATGAACTGGGACAACTCTTCTACTGGCTTTACATTTAACTTTTTCATAATTTTAAATTTTAATAGATTTATAAATATAGGGAAGGAATTGCGCCTTCCCCCGTTAATAATTCAATTATGCTATCAATTCTTTTTCCAATAAATAATCATATAACTCTTCTGTCCTTTCCAACCGGAAGAAAATCTTTCCTTTTCTGAAAAAAGCACTGGCAGTAATTTTCGCTCCATACTCACGAAACGTAGGAACAAATTGTAATGCTTTTCCCGCTAAAATCAGTTGCTTAAAAATTGATAGTTGAAAATCCTTATCTTCTCCTTCACTATAAGCCGTAACACTATTAGGATTAAAACCAAAATCTTCCGCTTGTCCTGTTTCCAAATAAGTACGTAACCAACTTAATCCTTCTTGATTCAATATCAAACAGAAACCTTGAATCTTTTTGGATTCAATCCAAGCACATGGATAGTTATCCTTGTTAGTGTAAAACTTAACATTCAATTGCTCACCTCTTTTCATCATTGCCTTTACAGTTTGCATTGCACCTTCATTGTCATAAGACTTAACTACTTTTTTTTCTCCAAATTCTAAATTCATAATCTTCATTTTAAAAAATTAAACATTAATGAATCTCAAACGAGGTGCGCACCTTTGTCTTTGATTACGCTGCAAAACTACGGAGAAATAGAAGCGTATGAAATGAAGAAAAAAACATAAAGAAATCCCTTTTTTTATGCTTAATTCTTTATGTAATCACAAATATCATAAATCACAATATATCAACAAATTATATGTATTTGCACAATAATCATCAATTAAATAAAGGCTATCATTTTTTATCTTTATATGTTTTACCAATATGATTTTAAATGTTCAACTGGATTATTGGGAGACATTTTGCACATGGGGATTTTCCACCAATTTGGACGAACTTCATATTTTTGTAAGTTCCTGATTGTAGCCCGCAAATTCAATATGTCATTTTTAGGACTGTCCTCATCAATCAGTTTGAGATATTTCAGTAACTCAAGAATAAAATTCCCCTCGTTATCTGTTAATCCTTTACCTTTGGCTGCAAATGATGAGTGGCGTAGTAGGTTATATATACTAAGAGTTATCGTATCAAGTATCGCATTTTCGCGCTTCCTCCCTCTTTTACCTATACTGGGATAATCTTTATCCAATTCCGTTTCCGCTTCTTCCAAAGTTGAAACTCCTAAATATTTATCAAGATATGGAGTTATCATATTGAGAAACCAACTATCATCATTCGTAAGCTCTATTTTCTGTTTGTTATATTCAATCGTGACAATATTACTCTTGGTCTTTTTCTTCTCATGAAACATCTTGTAAAGACGTAGCATATCCGGTCTGACAGAATAACTATACTTTAGTTGCGTTGGGTCAGCAATATAATCCTCAAAATCAAAATAGCCATTGGTCTGTGTGTATTTATAGTAGATACTTATAATAAGAAGAATAGCGTAAAATACATCTTGGTCTTGCTGTTCATAGGCTTCGTCCTCATTTTTATTGTATGTATTCCACAACGTTTCAATATACTCGGCTTTAAAATTACCACTTTCAAGGACTAAATTCTGTCCCACAGTCATGCTAAATTCATATTTGTCCTCATCTGTCCCACAATTTGGATAGGGAATCTCCTGCTCTTCCTTCTTTATTGACAAGTACAAATCCTGTATTTCTATTGGGAACTTATTACCCAAAAGATACACATCAGATATATAGTCCAGTTCATTATGAAACATTGAACGGCTGAATCCCACTTCACTATTCAGCCATGATTCGATTCGTTTTATCGTATTGATTGGTATTATTTGATATTCCATATTTTCAAACTTTGTCACAAAAATAAAAAATGTCGCTTCACCATAAAAGCAAAGCGACATTTTATTTTAAAGAAGATTCTTCATTGCTTCATCTATCTGCTCATTTTCAAAGCTATCAAGATAATACTGTGTCGTTGACAAACTTGTATGTCCCAATGATTCACTTATCAATGCGATGTTTACACCAGAACGTTTTAATACCGTTGCAAATGAATGACGTGCAACATAGGTTGTCAGCGGAATACTAATATCCAAATGAGCCCCTATCTTTTTAAGAGCTTTATTCATGCCTTTTATCACTTTTCTAATCCTGTCATATTGCTGTTGTTCAGTAATATGAAAATTACGGTCTAATATTGGGAAAACATAATCATTCAGTTGTGAGTTTGGTTTCCTATATTTATCTACAATTTGTACAGCTTGAGGTAAAAGTTGAAATGTAATAGGCTGCTTTGTCTTATGTCGTACAAAGCATATTCGATTATTCACAATATCTGAATACTTCAAATATGCTATATCAATCATATTCATACCACAACCAAGATAACTAAAAGAAAATAAGTCTTTAGTCAAATAAAGTAATGGACTATAATAAGTTGTTATCTCCATTAAATCAACATTCATTATTTTATGTATTTCAGCCTTAGTAATTGCCCTCTTACATTTACCCTTGCGATAATGAGATATTTTGAATTTTACAAAAGGATAATACTTCTCGTTCACCACATTATCTTCTATTGCTTTATTATAAACAGCACGTAATTCTCTCATTCGTATTCCAATCGTATTATCAGAATTACCACGTTTACGAAGATAAAGTTCATAACGCTTTAACCAATTTACATCAATATCCGTGAAAGGTATATCCAAGTTACCTGCGAATCTCAATACAGAATTATAACAACTAATGTAAGCTTTGGCATTACCTAACCGTTTCTCGGCAGTCATATACTGTATGATGTATTGAATATAATCTCCCACATTCTGTTTATTACAACTTCGTTCCACGTATTCAGCCAAAGATTGTGGAGTAAAGTCTTTACCAAGTGTTTTCAGTTCAAACATCATATTGACATATTCTTGTCTCGTTTGATTCATGATATTCAATAACTGTTCACGATTGGGATAGTTTCTTTTAGGTTCTTCCTTATCAAAATTCCAACAAGAAGCTTTGATTGAAATTCCCAAAGATTTAAAGTAACGTAACTTACCTTGGCTAATTCTCAACATTAACGGATGTTCTCCATTAGCTAAAACTTTTGATTTAAAACAAATAATGCCTATATTAGCATCCATAACGTAACATATTATTGTCACATTTTGGTTTGCGCTACGGTTTACACCGCTAAGCAAATAGGAGATATTTTAGAAGTCAGATATAAGATTTAGCAAAAGCCAAAATCTTCATAAATGACTTATATTCAGTAGCTCTGCTGGTAGCTTTCAAAGGCTTAGCCTTTGGAAGACGCAGGTTCATAATCATGAGGTCCCCGGTTCAATCCCGGGTCCCGCTACTTGATAAGAATAAGGCATTTG
>NZ_JAHQVH010000049.1:0-48196 GCF_019052435.1 Bacteroides sp. MSK.20.12
ATAAAAATAAAATACAAGTTGTAAGATAGTAAAAAATATAATGCGTCGACCCTGTCACTTTATAAGGTGATATTTGTTTTTCTATAAGGTGACTATTGTCCCGTTACAACTGGACAACTACCCGAGTGCATAAACTATGATAAATCTCTGCACTGAAAATCTTTATTCTCTGCACTGAAAAGTCTTAAATATAATAATAAGATTATGGCCTTTTACAATTTAAAGAAGAAGCCTGCCTTGACTACTAAGGAAGGAGAAACGGAAACAATGTATGCCGACATTGTCTACAGTGGAACGATTCCGGCAGAACGATTGATCCGTGGCGTTGCTAAGAGAACCGGATTTAAGGAAGGAGTGATAGAAGGTATCCTTATAGAACTGAAAGAGGATGTATTGCAATATCTGGGTGAAGGATACCGCGTTGAATTGGGAGAGTTCGGTTTCTTTTCAGCCAAAGTGAAAGCTTCCCGATTGGTAGCAAATAAGAATGATATTCGTTCTGAATCCGTAGCTTTCAACGGGGTGAATTTCCGTGCTTCCAAGAGTATGCGTGTAGGTATTCGCGGAGATTTGGAGCGCAGAAAGTGTGTCGATTTCAATACTTCGCGTAAGTGGGACAGGGAGAACCTGAAGAAACTCGTCCTGCAATATATCGGAGAGCATGGCTTCATCACAAGAACCACTTATACAGAACTTACCGGGCGTTTGAAGAATACTGCATTGGACGATCTTAAATCTTTTGCGGCCGAAGGCATTATCAAGCGGGAGGGACGGGGTAATCAGATGCATTTTATAGCACTGCCACGAAAGGAACCGGATGGCGAGTAGTGAACTCTGATTGGATATGTTTAACTTGCGTTCGTGTGTCTAAAACATACTGTTATCGTCCATCATTAAATGATATTATGGCTAGAAATTTGTATCTTAGCGCCCATGTTGGGTTGCTAATCCGGTAACCGTGTATGTTTGTTTTTATAATACTTCTAAAATAAAAAAACGATGTTTCAGAAACTTGTAGCTATAGAGCCGGTCAGTCTGGTTCCGTCGGCCGAAAAAGCGTTGTATTCATTTGCCGGTCAGGTGGTGATGTATCCTGATGTACCCGCGAGTGATGATGAAATCATTGCCCGTATCGGAGATGCCGATGCGGTGCTTTTGAGTTATACCTCCCGTATCAACCGGTATGTACTTGAATGTTGTCTGAATGTGAAATACATTGGAATGTGTTGCTCGCTCTATTCTCCCGAAAGTGCGAATGTCGATATTCGCTATGCCAATGAACGGGGTATCACGGTAACAGGTATCCGGGATTATGGTGATGAGGGAGTGGTAGAATATGTCGTCAGTGAGTTGGTGCGCTGTTTGCATGGCTTCGGGCAGGAATCGTGGGAGGAGTTACCTCGTGAGATCACCGGCTTAAAAGTCGGAATAGTCGGATTGGGTAAGTCGGGCGGCATGATAGCGGACGCTTTGAAGTTCTTTGGTGCTGATATTTCATATTATGCCCGCAGTGAGAAAGAAGCGGCTACTGCCAAAGGATATTGCTTTTTGCCGTTGGAGAAACTCCTTGCAGAGAGTGAAGTCATTTGCTGTTGCCTTAATAAAAATACGGTTCTGCTGCATGAAGAGGAATTCAGGCAGATGGGTAATCGGAAAATCTTATTCAATACCGGTTTGTCGCCGGCATGGGATGAGGCAGCTTTCGCTGAATGGCTGGAAGGTGACAACCTTTGTTTTTGTGACACGATAGGCGCGTTGGGGAGTGAGCAACTGCTCAATCATCCGCATGTACGTTGTATGCAGGTGTCTACTGGCCGCACGCGTCAGGCGTTTGACCGCCTGAGCGCAAAAGTATTGGCCAATCTGTCAGAATACAATGGGTGATGTGATATTAATCAGGGTGCTCACTACTGACCACCCTGCAATATCCGATGTAGCACTATAAATGTCTACTACGGCATGCACCTGGTCATTTTTGATTTCTACCCTTTGCGTATCTCCCACAAATCCGGGGGTAGATTGTATGGATACCTGCATGTTCTCCGGACCGACAGAAGCTCGTGAGGCGGCAACTGTAACATTCACTTTGGTTGGAAAGAGGCGAATAGCTTCCGCAGCACTTCCGGAGAAAACAGTACGTTGCTCCGTTTGCAAGGAATCATCATAAACGGGAGTTCCTTTGAGTCCGTTAGGACCTTTTTCATTGAAGAAGCGGGCCGTCGTATTTCCCATCAGAGAGGCAGTTCTTAAAACATCGAATCCACCGGTAGCTCCGGATGCGATATAGATTCGTGTACCATTTGCCTTGGCTGTTTCTGTCACTTCCTGATAGAATGTCTCGTCTGCCAAAGCACCGATAGACAAGGTAATGACAGAGGTTCCCTTTCTCAATGCCGGCAAAGCCAATTCCCGCATAGCGGCAGGAGAGGCCGATTCCACCAGATAATCTGGTTTTAATGCTAATAACTCTTCCAATGTGGCGCAAGCAATGCAGGGCTTGCCATGTTGCTGCATTTTATGAACGATGTGCGCTGTTTTTGAAGCCGTACGCGAATAGACACCTACCAAGTCATAATCTGGTAATAAGCCTTTGACAACTGCATCCGCAACGATTCCTGCAAGTCGTCCACATCCTACAATGACTAATTTTTTCATGCAACAAAGATAATACTTTTATTGGTAAGAGCTTGGATTGGTAATATGGTATTTATTTTCATCAGGTCTGTATCTGGGAATGGATTTGTCTGATAGAGTAAGACTCATTTTTATTAATAATAATGTAACATATACTCTGTCTGGCTTCTGTTTTTTCTTTATAATAGTCTGTTTGTTCCTTTAATTTATGAGCCATTTATAGTTAGGTTACGAAGATTTTCTCTACATTTGTCCGGTTAATCTCTATCATCTCATACTCACTAAAGTCTATCCGCCCAATGAAAAAGAACTGTCTACTCTGCTTTTTGCTCTTCTTTTCCTGTTATTCGGCTTTTGCTGGTGAAAGCCTGGATTCATTGTTGAATGTGCTTGATAAAACGATTAAGGAAGCCGATATTTATGTACAGATCAAAGAGAACAAACTCCATGAACTGAAAAAAGAAGCACGAAAGACACCTCCCGTTTCTGTCGAACGCTATCATCTGAATAATGATATTTATCTTGAATATAAAGCATACAGTTCCGATTCCGCACTCCACTATCTGAATGAAAATATGCTGCTGGCTCGCCAGTTGAATGACAAAGAGCGGGAACTTAACATTCAATTGGAACTATCCTATCTGTTATCCTCTATCGGAATGTATATGGAAGCAGCGGATATACTTAACTCGATTGATCGTCAGACATTGCCATCGTCACTTTTGGGATATTACTATACTTGTTACGAGCATGTATATTTCGAAGCAGGAGCGGCACAACCCCGATATAAGATGTTTGCTTCCCGCTATGCAAAATTGAGCCATGCCTACCGTGATTCGATGCAGGTCACTTTAGATCCGTCCTCGGCTACATACCTGTGGTTGCGTGAGACGCAATTAAGAGAAGCCGGAAAATACGATGAGGCTCTTGAATTCAGTGACCGTCGGCTTGCGGAATCTTCTTTCGGAACGCCTCAATATGCACTGGTAGCCTATCAGCGTTTCCGCCTTTTTGAGAGCATGGGCAAGAAAGACGAGCATTTGTATTATCTGGTGCTTTCAGCCATTTCAGATGTGCGTTCCGCCATTAAGGAGCAATCTTCTTTGATGGTACTGGCACAAGAACTGAATAGAAAAGGAGATTTGAAACGTGCCTATGACTATATCAATTTCTCATGGGAAATATCACAATTCTATAAAACGCGGTTGCGGAGCTGGATGAATATCACCCCGCTTTCTATGATAAACGGGAATTATCAGGATATTATCAAGCAACAGAACCGGGAATTACTGATCTATATTGCGTGCGTAGCCTTGTTGGCATTACTGTTGGTGATCGCATTAATCTATATCTACCGGCAGATGAAAGCCCTTTCCATCGCGAAAAAAGGATTGCAGGAAGTAAACGAACGGCTTTTCTCGTTAAATGAAGAACTCGAAGAAGTGAACCGTCATCTTCGTTCCACCAATCTCGAGCTTTCCGAGTCCAATCTCATTAAAGAAGCCTATATTGCCCGTTTCTTCAAACTGTGCTCTGTATATGTAGACCGTTTGCAAGCGTACAGAAAGCTGGTAAACAAGAAACTGCAACGCGGACAAGTGGCAGAATTGCTCAAGATGACACATCTTAGCAATGACATTGTAACCGTTGAAGTGCAAGAATTATATGCGAACTTTGATTCCGCTTTCCTGCATCTCTTTCCTAATTTCGTGGAATCTCTCAATGCCTTATTATTGCCGGAAGAACAAATCGTTTTGAAACCGGATGAATTACTGAATACCGAACTGCGTATTTTTGCTTTGATACGTTTGGGAATAAAAGACAGTTCGCAGATTGCGGAACTTCTGCATTACTCAGTGAATACAATCTATAATTACCGTTCGAGAGTAAAAACAAAAGCACGTGTTTCACGAGACGATTTTGAAGATTTGGTGGCAAAAATCCGTTAATAAAATCTGTGCCCAATCTACCTTTTAATGTGAGCTTATTTAGAAATAAGATATTAATAATCAAGTGGTTATTTCTTTGAGAGAATTGTAGATTTCCACTTATATTCCCTTTGCTATTTTTTATCGGGGCATTTCCCTCTATTTTTGTCATAACCGAACGGAACGAACAGGTTCCGCCTTCGGGAGTTTCTTTTTTTATTAACCTTTATAGAAATACAAATGAAAAATGAATTACTGCATTTTTTTGTTCCGGAAAAAGGAAGAAGAACAAAACGCCAGCCGATAAGCTGGTTATGCTGTTGGGCTATTCTATTGGGAATAGTTTGCAACGCTTGCTCTGACGATGATCCTGTGAAAAAGAATCCTTACCTGCAAGTAAGTACCCGTGCCCTGCTGAAAGAAGTGGTGGAGGTCAAATTCAACAACATTGATGGAAATACCGATATTACTGTCGATTTTGGTGACGGGACGGTCAAGGAAGGAAAAGCTGCTACCCCTATCACTTATGCCTATACCCAAAGTGGCGACTACACATTGCATGTTACAGCAGGTCAGTATGAGGTGCAGAAGAGAATCCGTATCTATAATCTGTTGGCACTGACGGAGGCGATGAAGCAATTCAGAGAGCCGGACAACAAAAAAGTATGGGTCATGACACACCGGGCGCACACGTCGGACAGGACTGTTCCCGAAAATTCAGTCTCTTCCGTAGAAGATGCCATTGATTCGGGCGCGGAAGTGATCGAGTGTGATACTCATGTGACAAGCGACGGAGTGGTAGTGGTATGCCATGACCAAACCATTAATGCCACTACGGATGGCACAGGCGACATCACAAAAATGACCTATGCAGAATTACAGAAGTACAACCTGAAAGACCGGAATGGCCGGGTGACTGATGAAAAAATGCCTACTCTGGAAGAGTTTCTGAAAGCAGGACGCGGTAGAATCTATTACAACCTCGACTACTCTCCGCGCACGGCTACTTCGCAGCAGGTGGTGGATATCGTGATGAAGCTGGATATGATGGAATCTGTATTCTTCTATTGTAACAGTGCGCAGAAAGCGGAAGAAGTATTGGGTATTACTCCTAAAGCACATGTGTATACATGGACAGGAAGTCATAAACCGATGATAGGGCTGCCGGGTAATTACTTTGTGCAATACAGTTACCTGACAAACGGGAAAAGCACTCCTTTGGGAAGTTCAATCAATGACGGAATGCTTGCTACGGTAAATATGCTTCCGACAAGTGGCAGTAGCGTATCCGAATGGACACTGAACGAGGATTATCTGAATGAACTCTTGCAAATCTATCCGATGGTATGTATGATACAGACGGACTTACCGGACTTGTTGATTCCGGCATTACAGGCAAGAGGGCTTCGTTAACTTTATCATCTAATATAAAAATCATCTATTTATGAGAAATATTCATTTCAAAACGTGTACCTGTCTGTTAGGTATATTGCTGATGCTGTTTTCCGGTATCCAGGCAAGAGGAGCTTCCTTAGAAGTGCAGCAGGAACGTAAAATATCCGGTACGGTGATCGACGAAAAGGGGGAACCTGTCATCGGAGCTTCGGTGGTAGTTGTAGAGACGAAACAAGGCACCATCACCAATATCGACGGTAAATTCCAGGTGAATGCTCCGCAGAACGGACGTTTAAAAATCTCTTATATCGGTTATGAGACACAAGAGGTGGCTATCAAAGACCGGCAGTCATTGAAAATCGTGTTGAAAGAAGAATCCACAGCGTTGAATGAAGTGGTAGTGGTGGGTTATGGTACGATGAAACAGAAAGAAATGACCTCGGCTATTTCGCATGTCGGTGCGAAAGACCTGAATCAAATCTCCAGTCTCGATGCTTCCATGCTGTTGCAGGGAAAAGTATCCAGTGTATCTGTTTCCAATACGGCTTTGGCCGATCCGAACAGTACGGGAAGTATCCAGATTCGTGGTATATCTTCGCGTAATGCCGGGCTGGGCCCGTTGATTGTTGTAGACGGAGTGCCGGGAGGTGATATGACGAATATCAATCCCGCCGATATTGAATCGATCGATGTGTTGAAAGACGGTGCCGCTTCCGCTATCTACGGTACACGGGGTAGCAACGGTGTGATCCTTGTGAATCTGAAAAAAGGAACCCGTGACGGGGAAGTGCATACGACTTACAGCGCTGCCGTCACCTTCAATAAAGCAAAGAAAGAGCTGGACATTATGAATGCGGAAGAATATCGTGCTTACCGCACGGTTTCTAATCCACTTTCCGATATGGGAGCCAGTACGGATTGGTTTGATGCCGTTACCCGTTTGGGAGTGACACACATGCACACGTTGACCTTCTCCGGAGGTAATGCGAGAACTAATTATCGCGTAACAGCCGATTATCGAAAAGCGCAGGGAATCGACTTGCGTTCCGACCGTCGGGAATATGGTGCGCGTGCTACCATCAGCCACACAACGAAAGACGGCCTGTTTACCTTTGCGGCTAACATGACTCCCCGTGTCATCGACCGGAATAAGTCAGCCAGTGTCTATGGCAGTGTCATCAAGAATAATCCGACAATGCCGGTTTATGATCCTGAATCAGCTAACGGATACTATCGTTTTCCGTCCGGAGGCGACAGCTCGAATATTGTTGAACAATTGAATGAGGAAGAGAATGGTACAGAGATTAAATTGCTGGAATGGAATGCTACTGCTGCCGTTAATTTGTTGCCGTTGTTCAATCCTAATAATCCGAACATGGTCTTGAAATCACAGGTTACTGTTTCACAGTATCAGGTGGATAAGTTCAACGGATGGTTCATTCCGTCTACTTATGGTCCCAATGTCAATTCGGGTGTTGCCGGAAAAGCGAGCCGTGACTTTGATAAAAACACTAACAACAATCTCGAATGGGTGACCAACTTCTCTACACGCATCAAGGATCATCAAATCCGTGCAATGGTAGGTTATAGCTACAATTATGGGGTAAGTTCGGGTATGGGAGCCGAGAACTGGGACTTCTCTTCCGACGGATTGACGTACAATAATCTGGGCTCCGGTCTGGAAGCAGCCA
Organism: Bacteroides sp. MSK.20.12; assembly: GCF_019052435.1. Lineage (NCBI taxonomy): Bacteria > Pseudomonadati > Bacteroidota > Bacteroidia > Bacteroidales > Bacteroidaceae > Bacteroides > Bacteroides sp. MSK.20.12. Next base: position 7,649 of record NZ_JAHQVH010000049.1, read on the forward strand.
AAGAAGGAAAAACCATGATGAGCTCTTATAAAAATGACCATAAATTAATCAGCTTCTTCGGACGTGTCAATTACGATTGGAAAGAGCGCTATTTGTTCACTTTCTCTTTACGCCACGAAGGTTCCTCCCGCTTTGGTGAGAATCATAAATGGGGTAATTTCCCGGCGGTATCTGTCGGCTGGCGTATCTCGGATGAGAAGTTTATGAAAGGATTCTCATGGATTGACGACTTGAAAGTGCGTTATGACTATGGGGTGACAGGTAATCAGGAAATAGGTAACTACCAGTCTTTGGCAACCTATAGAGCCTATGGCTGGTATCAGTATGGCGGCAACAACTTCCATGTATGGGGACCGAGTAAGAATGTCAACTCGGAACTCCGTTGGGAGAAAGGGCACAATCAGAATATCGGTTTGGACTTCTCGCTCTTCAAACACAAAGTGACCGGTTCATTTAACTATTTCCACCGTAAACAAAGCGATTTGCTCGGTAGCTATTCCGTATCGGTTCCGCCCAATTTGTTCTCTACCATCTATGCCAATGTGGGTACATTGCGCAATACCGGTTTCGAGCTTGATATAACTGTAAATGCTGTCCGGACAAAGGATTTCACTTATAGTTTCACTTTAGTGGGAGCCACTAATAACAATAAGTTTGTCAGCTTCTCCAATGATGTGTACAAGGGGCAGAAATATTACTCCACGTGTAATATGGCGAATCCCAACAATCCAGGATATTTGCAGCGGATTGAAGAAGGCGAACGTATCGGCAACTACTTCACCTACCGTTATGCGGGAGTGGACAAAAAAGGTGACTGGCTGATTTATGACAAGAAAGGAAATGTGATTCCTGTTGCGCAGGGTACGGAAGAAGACAAGGCAGTGACCGGAAACGGTTTGCCGAAATTCACCGGTTCTATGACGCACAACTTCACTTACAAGAATTTCGACTTGACTGTTGCCCTCCGCGGTGCTGCCGGGTTTGACCTATTCAATGTGCACGATTTCTATTTTGGCTTGCAGAGTATGAGTACCAACCAGTTGACTACCGCCTATTCGAAGAATGCGCATATCACGACGGGTAAGAATGTGATAACCGACTATTTCATCGAACCGGGGGATTACCTGAAGATAGACAACATCACTTTAGGATATACGATGAACCTGAATAAGAAGTATATTGAAAAGATACGTTTGTTCGGCACAGCCAACAATCTTTATACATTCACGAAGTTCACCGGTGTAGACCCTTCTACCTACGAAGTGAACGGACTGACACCGGGTACTTTCGGAGGAGGATACAACTATTATCCGTCTGCCTTCCAGTTTATTTTAGGTTTACAAGTTAGTTTTTAAAAAAAGAACCATTATGAAAATAACAAAATATATCATAGGATTAAGTATGATGGCGGGCACAGTGTTAGGCTTACCGTCTTGTACGGATCTGTCGGAAACGGTGTATGACCAGGTGATGTCCAAGAACTATTATAACACGAAACAGGATGTTATCAACGCCGTTTTCCGTCCCTTTGAGCACATGTATTGCTGTATCTGGATACGTCATGAGAACGAGGAACTTCCCGCAGACCAGTTGATTACTCCCACTCGTGGCACTTGGTGGTACGATGGAGGTTTGTGGGAAATGTATCACCGTCATCAATATGATGATATCAATCAGGGCGACTGGTTGAGCGAATGGGAAAACTTTTATGTAGGTATTGGCCAATGCAATATGGTATTGGACGACTTGAACCAATTGAATCCGTCCAATTATGGTTTGAGTGACAGTGAATTTGAAAGTTTTAAAGCGCAGTTGCGCTGTATGCGTGCCTGGGGTTATCTCCGTCTGTTGAATACCCATCGCAACTGTATTCTCACCACTACATCAGACCAGGCTGTGAACGAACTGCCGGAAAATCGGAAGCAAGTCTCTCCGCAAATCATGTTCGATTTCATCGAGAGTGAATTGAAAGATTACTGTCTGGCGGCCTTGCCCTCCAAGAGTGGACAATCCGGGAATGGTAGCCAACAGGGACAGTTCACGAAAGCTGCTGCGGCATCATTATTGGTGCGTCTTTATCTGAATGCGGAGGTATGGATCGGTCAGGCGAAATGGCAGGAATGTATCGATATGTGTAAACGTATCACGGGAGGAGAGTTCGGATATTATGCGATTGCGGATAACTGGTATGAACCTTTCGACTGGAACAATGAAATGTGCAATGAGGTGATCTTCGGTTTTCCCGGTTCTTACGGGCTGACCAGCTGGCATCTGCAAAATGACAGAAGAACGGTTTACGGACGTGGTTTGCCTTATGGTAGTGCGTATTACCTGAAAATAGAGGGAAACGGCGAACGGAATCCGAAATACGCGCTTTCACCGAGCTATGACAATCAGCAGCCACGCGAACTGTTCGACTATGGATTAGGAATGGTTACCCGGAAGTTTGCCAAATATCAGGGAGACATACGTTATAAGCAATATGTAAACACCGGTAACAATACCCGCGAAGGTATGTTTTTTCTCGAAGGTAAGATTGCCAACTCCGCTGTCAGTGGAGGATATGCCAAGAACCCGGATAATCAATATGTGATTTATTTGCGTGACCAGGTCGGACGATTTGAGGGAAATGCAGAGTCAGGTTATATCTCTAATCCGGCTTATAAGGAATCTAAATTGGGTAATGGTGACTTCAATTCCGGACTTTACTGTGTGAAGTATCCTTTCTATCCGTTTACCGGAGGTTATTATATTGAGTCCGACTATACAGAGATTCGTTTGGCAGAGATTATTTATTCTCAAGCTGAAGCCCTTCTCCGTCTCGGACAAGCAGGTGAGGCTGGCAAATTGCTGAACAGCGTGCGTAAGCGCAACTACGAAAACTTTACAGCGAATATCGCTTACCAGCCGGAAGGCAACGTAGTACTCGATCAGAAAGAAATGCTGGATGAGTGGGGACGGGAATTTCTGGCGGAAAGCCGTCGTCGTACAGACTTAATTCGTTTCGGCAGGTATCAGGAAGCATGGTGGGACAAACCACGGGATGCGGACAATCATTATGAACTGTTCCCCTTGTCGCAGACACAACTAGAACAGAATGAATACCTGAAACAGAATCCCGGTTATCCGGATATTGCCCGGTGAAATCGGTGAATTTGTGATTATTCTTATCTAATGTACAAGTTAAAAAAGAAAGAAAATGAAAAATAGTTTATTCATAATATCGAAGCTATGTATGCTGGCTTTCATTCTCCTGTTGGCACAGGGATGCCAGGAAGACTATGAGATGATAGACCCGCCGATGATGACCGACTACGACGATGATCTGGACGAAGAAGTGATTATGCAGAAAGGACTGGAGAGTTACTTCGTGACTCAATTCGGTGAAGGGGAAATGGATGGTAGTTCCTGGGAACAGGCGTTGGATGTGGCTGGCTTCCGTAAGTTGTTGAGCGGTTCTGTCGATCTGTCCAAGAGTACGATTTACATGAGTCAGGGGAAATATGTCATGTCCGAAGAAAGTGGACTTGGTGTAATCGTTCGTAAGAATATAAAGGCGATTAAGGGCGGATATAGTCAGTTTAGCGAAGGGACCGATGTTTCGGCACGTGATATAGATGCGTATGTGACTGTTATCAGCGGCGATGTGAACGGAAATAAACAGGCGGATGCCGGTGACTGTGGTTTGCTATTGGTGAAGAAAGGGCATATTGTCATTGAGGGAGTTACTTTCCAATATGGATATGTGTCTGAAGCGGATGCCAGTACAACCGAATGTGGTAGTGGAATTTACGTGAGCGGCGGTGTTGGTGATACTTCCATCGAGTTGACCGATTGCGTGATTAGAGATTGTACGTCAGCAGTAACGACTTCTGCCAAGCAGGGTGGTCCGGCAGTCTTTGTCTTGTCGGGACAGGTGCGGCTGAATAAGGTGAACTTGCTGGATAATAAGGCTGTCGGTCGTGGAGGCGCTGTTCGTTGTAGTAGCAAGACAGCGGTGGTGTTTATGAATGGTTGTCTGTTGAAAGGCAATTCTCATAACGGTTCGTGGGGAAATGGTATTCAGATGTCGGAAGGACATATCTGTATTAACAATACCACGCTGATAGATAATATGGGGACAGGTGCCGCTCTGAACGGAGGAGGAAGTATCCTGCTGACCAATAATACAATCATTGGAAATGCGAGCGATAGTCATGGAGCGGTACGTTGTGAGACAGGTGCCGGTGGTGATACGAAGTTTATTAATAACCTGTTGATCTCTGAAAATCCTTCGGCTCCGAGCTTTAATCTGAATGGCAGTAACTTTGAAGCCTTTTCGAAGGGATATAATGTGTATCAGCGCGTGACGGGAATAACGATGAGTGCGTCCGACACGGCTTATCCCAATCCGGTGAATGGCATGCTGAATGAAAAGGGAGTGTATGTGTGGGATCTCAATCAGATTGGTTCGGTAAAAGGATATGCTACCAAACAGGCGGTGATAGAAGTTGCGAAAAGTTTTAATCCGGTGACTTCGCCTATTGCTGATTTGGGAGAAGTGTTTGTGGAATGGGTCGGTGAAGATGCTTTCGGTATAGACCAACGCGGAGTGACTCGTAATGCGAACAAGATGCAAGCCGGTGCTTATGATGCGGTTCTGACAAATTAAACTCTAAAACGACTGTAACATGAAGAAGATATTTTATATAATAGCTTTGGGTATCGCACTAGCCGGATGCTCAAACAACGAGGATGAGTTACTATCAATGGGCAGTTTCCCCGAAGATCATGTCATCCGCGTCATTACCGAAGTGAATGAACCTCTGTCGCGTGCAGGGTATGACGCCATGAATCTGGAACGTTTCGGATTAATGATCCGGAACAGCGAAAATGCTGCTTATAACTATCATAAACAAATGGTTGGTTCCGGCAGTGCATGGAGTACGTCTGACGGTCAACAGATGCTTTGGGATGCAGAAAGAACACCTGTGACGATGATAGCGTATGCGCCATTTATGAGTGAAGCCACTCCGGACGCTTCGTTGACGGTCAATGCGTTAACCAACCAGTCTACCGAAGAAAATGTGAAATCCTCTGATTTCCTGTTGATGAAAGCGACAGTTGACCCGGAGCAGGATTTAACGGCAGATGGGAAACTGAAAATCTCTTTGAATCATGCCATGAGTAAGTTGATTATAAAAATCACGGTCAATGGTACGACGGATGCTTCCATGAGTAAGTTAGGAGATATGGCTATCAATGGGGCTGTTGTCAATGCCACTTGTGATTTGTCAGCAGCGGCTCCGGTAGTTGTTCCTGCGGCGGATGCAGTAGTGGCAACTGTGGCTCCCTATAAAGGGACGGAATCTTGCGAATGTATCCTGCCTCCTCAAAAAATAGCAGAGGGCTTCTCTGTCAATTTCAGCTATGACGGGAAACTGTATATCTGGACTGCAAAAGAGCCCATTGAACTGGAAAAAGGAGTGGAACATACCTTAACTCTCAATGTAAACACAACAGTCCGACTGGCTGCTAAAATGGCCAGAAATTGGGCAACCGGGCAACTTATCGACCGGAATTAAAGAAGGAGGAGATAAACGATGAAGATTACAAAACTGATATTGGCTGCGTATTTACTGACGAGTATGGCGGCCTGTGATACAGATAAGAATATAGCTATGTACGGTGAAGATTCCGGTGCTATCCGGATTGAAGCCTCTATTAATACTGCCTTTACCCGCAGTAATCCCGGTGCGGCGGGAGATCAGCAGAAACAATTTAATGAGGGTGATGAGATTCAGTTAAGTTGTGAGGATGGGTATTTGAGTTATGTACTCTCGGAAGGAAAATGGATACCGACGGATAACTATTATTTAAGGTGGGGTGCGGAGCCGGTGACTTACTCGGCTTTCTATCCGGTGGTGAGCGGAGCCAGTACGGCCAACTTTACACTTCCCACCAACCAGCAACGTCTGGAAAACCTGGCCAAAGCCGACTATATGACATGTACTGTGGAGAATGCAACAGATGATGGTTCCCGTATTCTTCGTTTGGGTATGAACCGGAAAATGGCAAAAGTGATTATGACGCTTGCAGATGTAGGCGGACAAGGCAAGGTGCAGGGAGTAAAGATCGGTTCTTATCAGGGATACACGAATGGTGAAGTGGTATCGGGCACTTCTTTGATATCACCGTTCATTACAGTTCCCAAAGGTGGTAAGGCAGGACAGAACGGTTGTACTTATACTGCCATCGTAGCTCCCGGAAAAGCCGGAACCACCGCTACCTTTGTCTCTTTGAATTATTTGGGAGAAGATTTGGTATTACCCGGTATTCCGGAATTGAAGCCCGCAAAGTGTTATGAATTCACGTTGAAAGTGGAAGGCTCGATTATAAGTATTAGTGAACCCATTGTTTCTCCGTGGGATAGCGGTACTTTGTCGGGAGGAGATGTAGAAGAATTGCAGCTTGCGGCTTATTACGTAAAAGAACAGCCTGCCGGAAACGCAACCGGTATGGATTGGGACAATGCTATGGGAGTGGATGCGTTGCGCAACTTGTTACAAACGAATGGTAACAGTGACATCTCCAACGCTAATGCAGTCAAACTGGATGGCAAGAAGATTTATGTAGCTGCAGGCTCTTATGAGATGGCGAAAGAAAATTCCGGCGTGAAGATAGAATATAGCGGTTATAGCAAGCAAGTGGAAATAACGATTGAAGGCGGATATGATCCTTCAAGTACGGGAACGGATTTGACGAAGCGTGACATTAGTAAATATACGACTGCTTTTGTCAGAAATACCGGTAGTGGAGCGTTTGCGACATCCAACTCTTTATTAGTGCTGGGCAATCAGACAAATATTATTTTCGACGGTTGTACTTTCAACGGACAATATGGATTGAACGATGCAGGAAGTGTCCGTGCCGTATTTGTTGCGGCAGGTGGAGGTGATGCAACCCTGCAACTGAATAATTGTGTCATCAAGAACTTCAATCGCGGAAGTGATGGTGGAACAGATGGTGGAGCAGCCGTTAAAGTATCAAAGGGAAGAGTCTTGCTAAATGATGTAGAGATGGTGAATAACAAGGCGACAGGGCGGGGAGGAGCCATCACTACCACCGCAGCAAACAGCTTTCTGTTTATGAACAACTGCTTGTTGCATGAAAATTATGCACCGACCGCTTGGGGAACTGCCATTCATGCCGGAAACGGATATGTCTGCATGAATAATGTAACCGTACTTGGTACCACCGCTACTGGAGGAAATAGTATCACAGTCAATGGAGATGCCTATTTTATGCTTGCCAATACTACCATTGTTGGTAATTCAGGTAATCCGAACGGTGTGTTCCGTGCAGGGGGCAGGGCTTCTACAGTGGTAAATTCATTGTTTGCTAAAGGAGCCGGAAGCAGGACGATTTATGCAGGTAATATTACTTCCGGTGGATATAATGTATATCAGGCTGCGGATGCAGGTTGGGGAGCTGTTTCTACGGACACGGACTATTCATCCCAAACTCTTCCCGCCGCAACTTTGACCGATGGTGTTTACCAATGGACGGTAACCGGTACTATTGATGAATTTGCAACGAAACAGGCTGTAATTGATGCGGTGAAATCTTTCGACGCAACTGTGGGACAGCAATTTATCAATTGGGTGGGTGAAAACGGCTTTGGAGTAGACCAACGAGGAGTTGCCCGTAATGTCAACAAGATGCAGGCTGGTGCTTATGATGCCGGGTTGTAGCAGTGAGGCAATAGGTAGTTGAACAAAATTGAGCAGAAAGATTAAATAATGATAGATATGAAGAAAAGCAGGTTTATAGTGCTTTTGTTACTTTTCTGTTTGCAGCCAGGTTTCCTGGCTGCACAACGGGCGGAGGCCATCCGCAAGGATGTATTGAATCCGTGCCTGGACAAAGTATTGGTGGTGGCGCACCGTGGAAATTGGAGTATTGCCCCCGAAAACTCCCTGGCGGCTATCGATAGTGCTATTCGGATGAAAGTGGACATTGTAGAGATTGATATCCGTAAGACGAAAGATGGTCAGCTGGTACTGATGCATGATGATACGGTAGATCGCACCACCAATGGTACAGGAAAAGTAAAAGATAAGACATTGGCTGAAATAAAGCAACTTCGGTTGAAAGATAAAGACGGCCGGCTGACGGAACATACTGTCCCTACTTTGGAAGAAGCTTTGCTGGCTGCCAAAGGCCAGATAATGGTTAACCTGGATAAGGCTTACAGCATTTTTGATGATGTATATGTGATATTGAAGAAAACCGATACTGCAGATTTAGTGATAATGAAAGGTGCCCAACCCGTGGAGACGGTGAAGCGGGAGTTCGGTTCTTATCTGGATAAGGTAATCTATATGCCCGTCGTAACGATTGATGAGGAGAAATCGATGAAGGTGGTCGAGGACTATATGGAACAGTTGCATCCGGTTGCTTTTGAGTTGTGTTACCGGAATGTTGCAAGTCCGGTGCCTGCCCGGATGGAACGCAGGCTGGCAGGGAAAAGTCTGATTTGGTATAACACTTTGTGGGCTTCTCTGGCAGGAGGACATGATGATGAGGCTGCTAGGAAAGATCCGGACGCAAGTTATGGGTATCTGATAAACAAGTTGGGGGCAAGAATCCTCCAAACAGACAGTCCGGCTTTTATGCTCGATTATTTGAGAAGTAAAGGATGGCATGACTAATCACTAAGACTAAATTTATGAACGATATAAAGTTTTCTTTATGGGCAGCGGGATGGTTGTTCATCCTGCTCCTTGCAGGCAGTTGTAAGTCGGCGAATGAGTCGAGAGCTCCGGTTGCTTTAACCTGGGAAATGGGAAGCTACGATGGAAATGGTAAATATTATGAGAATTCTTTTGTACTGAAGAATGTTTCGGATGCTCCTATTGGAAAGGACTGGGAGATTTATTATTCGCAGTTTCCCCGTTCGATCCGGCAGGATGCTTCGTCGCCGGTTAGGGTAGAGGAAGTAAATGCGACTCTATTTAAAATATATCCGGGAGAAGGATTTAGTTCACTGGCTCCGGGAGATTCATTGAGAGTGATATTCCAGTGTGACGGGAAAGTGCCGAAGAATTCACATGCGCCCGAAGGGAGCTATTGGGTAAGTCAGTCGGGGACATCGAAAGGTAAGCCGCTGCCTGTGACGTTACATGCCATTCCATTGCCTGTTACTGAATGGCAAAGGACGGCTGCACGGAAGACGTATGAAACCAATCTTCGTTTACTAAATGCAGATACTCCGGAGTTCCGGATGACGGATATCATACCTTCCGTAAAAAAGGTGCTTGCTACCGGAGGGGAAACGGTGTTGGAGAAACAACTTGCTTTGACTTTCCATGAGGATTTTGCCAATGAAGGAAAACTGTTGAAAGAGAAGCTCACTGCATGGCATGGATTGGAAATTGTGCCGGAAGCCTCGGTAACCATTGTCTTGGACTATCTTTCTGACAGGAAAAAAGCAGTCAATGAGGAATATTATGAACTGTGCATTGACGGTCAGCAAATAAGGATTAGTGCCGCTACTCCACATGGAGTTTTTAATGGTACACAGACCCTGTTAGGATTGCTGAAAGGGCAGGAAAGCCCGTTCCGGTTGGAAGCAATGTCTATACAGGATTATCCGGACTTATTATATCGGGGACAGATGCTCGATATTGCCCGGAATTATACAACGGTGGATAACTTAAAGAAGCTGATTGATATGCTCTCTTCTTACAAACTGAATGTGCTCCAGTTCCATTTCTCGGATGATGAAGGCTGGCGGCTGGAAATTCCGGGATTGGAGGAGTTGACTGCAATCAGTTCGCGGCGGGGACATACAACCGATGAAAAGGACTGGTTGTATCCGGCTTATGATGGCGGATATGATCCGTATGCTGCAACATCGGGAAATGGTTATTATACCCGGGAGGAATTCATTGATTTATTACGATATGCGGCGGAAAGACATGTGCAGGTCATCCCGGAAATAGAATCCCCCGGCCATGCACGTGCGGCGATTGTGGCAATGAATGTACGTTATAAGAAATACATCGATACCGATCCGGAGAAAGCGGAAGAATATCTTTTGAGTGACTTGCAGGATACTTCCCGATATGTTTCGGCACAAGCCTATACGGATAATGTTATGAATGTAGCCTTGCCCTCCACTTATCGTTTTATGGAAAAGGTGATTCAGGAAATAGTGGCTATGTATAAGGAAGCCGGTACACCGCTGGCTACCATCCATTTGGGAGGTGATGAAGTGGCTAAGGGCGCATGGATGGGTTCCCCTTTATGTAGGGCGTTAATGGAAGAGCAAGGCATGGAAAAGGCGCATGATCTGGCCGAATATTTCATCACCCGGGTAGCTGATTGCCTGCAACAGCATCATTTGTCTTTTAATGGCTGGCAGGAAGTGGCTTTGGGGCATCAAAAAGACACTCATACTTATTTATCTCAACGGGCAGCCGGTATCAATTCGTGGAAGACTGTTCCGGAATGGAAAGAGGATGAAATACCTTATCAGATAGCCAATAACGGTTATCCGGTCATCCTCTGCAATGTGAATAATTTCTATCTGGATTTGGCTTATGATGCTCATCCTGATGAACCGGGACATTTCTGGGGAGGATATGTGGATGAATCCAAAGCATTCTCCATGCTTCCGTTCGATGTCTATCGTTCTTCACGTACGGATATGGCGGGCAATCCGGTGGAAATTGGTTCCGCAGGAAAAGGAAAAACGACATTGACTGCCTCCGGCAGGAAACAAATAAAAGGGGTACAGGCACAACTGTTTGCCGAAACAATTCGAGGATTTCAATGGGTAGAATATTATATGTTCCCTAAAGTGATGGGACTGGTAGAGCGTGGCTGGAATGCGCATCCGGATTGGGAAACCCTTTCCGGTGCAGCCGAGCAGCAAACCTTTGACCGGGATCTGGCACTGTTCTATGAAAAAATCAGTGTAAAGGAAATGCCTTATTGGAGCCGGATAGGGGTAAACTTCCGTTTGCCTCATCCCGGACTCACCATCCGGGACGGACTTCTGTATGCAAATACTTCTATCGAAGGAGCACAGATACGCTATACGACGGATGGGACTGAACCGACGGTTGAGTCGGAGCTATGGGAGACTCCCGTAGCCTGTCAGGCTGCTGTTGTAAAAGCAAAGTTGTTTTATAGGGATAAGCAAAGTGTGACCAGCTGTTATTGGCAGTAATTAGTGGAATAGTAGAATAGATGTACTTTTAATTTCTAGCCGTTTTATTCTTTAAAATACGAAGATTTTCTCTACATTTGTCTTTATTAGTCTTGTAATCTTCTATTAAAGTTTAATACTCCGATGAAAAAAAGGTATTTGTTGTTTCTTCTACTTCTCTCTTTTCCACTATATACCCGGGCCGATAAGACCTTGGACTCACTGTTGAATGTGCTTGATTTGACGATTCAAGAACATGAGACTTATGTCGCTCAACGTGAATCACGTATCAAGCACCTTAAAGAACTGACACACGGAATAGAACCTAATTCCGCGGAACAGTATAATCTGAACAGTCAGATATACAAAGAATATAAAGCCTTTATCTGCGACTCTGCAATCCACTATTTGAATGAAAATATCCGGATTGCAGAGCGCTTGCGTGATACGGACCGGAAGATAGAAAGTCAGTTGCAGCTTTCGCTATTATTATCATCAACTGGAATGTATAAAGAGTCTCTTGATGTGCTGGAATCGGTAGACAGTCGGAAAATCATTCCTCGTTTAATAGCCGATTATTACACCTGCTTTGACCATGTGTATGGCGAGTTGGGCGTTTATACACAGGATAAAACCCTTTCGGGACGTTATTGGAGTATTTCACAGGCATATAGAGATTCATTATATGCTATATTGCCTCCGGAATCGGAAGAATACCTGCTGATGCGTGAAGCATCATTTCGCGATCAACGCCAGTATGAGGAAGCCCTGAAAGTGAATGATCTCCGGTTGACGAAAATAGAACCATATACTCCCCAATATGCGATGGCTACTTACCATCGTTCTTTGATTTACAAGTACAGTAATGATAGTTTGGGAGAGAAACGGAATCTTTGTCTTTCTGCTATATCGGATATTCGTTCTGCCATTAAGGACCATGCTTCGTTGTGGATGCTTGCCCAGCTACTTTACGAAGATGGTGATATGGAACGTGCGTACCAATATATGCGCTTTTCGTGGAATGCGACCAAGTTCTACAATGCCCGTCTGCGTAGTTGGCAGAGTGCTGACGTGCTTTCATTGATTGATAAAACCTATCAGGCAATGATTGAAAAGCAGAACGACCGTCTTCAACAGAACCTGCTGCTTATCACTGCACTGTTGGTGTTGTTGATTGTAGCTTTGGGATATATCTACCGTCAGATGAAAAAGCTGGCAGATGCAAGAAATCATCTTCAGGTAGCTAATAAGCAGTTAAACGGATTGAATGAGGAGTTGAGGCAAATGAATAGTTGCCTGTCTTCTACCAATATCGAACTCTCGGAGTCCAATCAGATCAAGGAAGAGTATATTGCCCGTTTCATCAAGTTGTGTTCTACTTATATCAACCGTTTAGACGCTTACCGGCGGATGGTGAATAAGAAAGTGTCTGCCGGACAAATTGCGGAATTATTAAAGATAACGCGTTCCCAAGATGCTCTTGACGAAGAGCTGGAAGAATTGTATGCAAACTTTGATACAGCCTTTTTGCATCTCTTCCCTAACTTTGTGGGAAAATTCAATGACTTATTACAGGAAAATGAACAGATTTTACCGAAGAAAGGCGAGTTATTGAATACTGAACTGCGCATCTTTGCTTTGATACGTCTGGGTATTGAAGACAGTTCACAAATTGCGGAGTTTCTTCGTTATTCGGTGAATACAATTTATAATTATCGGGCGAAAGTAAGGAATAAAGCCCGTGGATCGAGAGAGGATTTTGACGATTTAGTGCGAAAAATTCGCTAATTCGGACTGTAAATCAACCACTTTTTTAGGTATACGTTTTGAATGTAAATGGGTGAAAATAAGTGGATTATCGTTTTGTATGATCCACTTATTGCCCCCTTCTTGTTAGCTCACTTTAATTTCTTTATACTTTTGACCTGTGCTTCGAAAGTAATGAGAGTAGCCCATTGCTGACGAGCGTCTTATTATTAACTTTAAAACTTAGTACGCATGAAAAAAAACAGGCGAAAAATCCTTTCGGGGAGTCGCAAGATTTTCTTTGCTATCTTGGCAATGTTTTTATCTTTGAGTGCATCCGCACAGCAAATTACTGCATCCGGTCAGGTCCTGGATGCTCAAAAAGAACCGCTAATCGGTGTTAGTGTACAAGAGAAAGGTACGTCTAACGGAGCAATTACCGATTTAGATGGCAACTTCACATTAAACGTTAAGCAAAACGCCATTTTGATATTCTCTTATGTGGGTTATAAGTCGCAGGAGGTAAAGGCAGCCCACCAGATGAAGATCACACTTCAGGAAGATAATGAAGTGCTTGATGAAGTGGTGGTCATCGGTTATGGTTCGGTGAAACGGAAAGATGTGACTACCGCTATCTCTTCCGTATCTACCAAGGATTTGGATATGCGGCCTATCGTTTCGGCAGGGCAGGCCATTCAAGGTAAGGCAGCTGGTGTCTCGGTGATTCAGCCTAACGGTACGCCGGGCGGTGAAATGTCTATCCGTGTTCGTGGTACTACTTCAATGAATGGTAGTAATGATCCGCTGTATGTAGTAGATGGAGTGCCTGTAGACAATATCAAATTCCTTTCTCCGAATGATATTGAGAGTATGCAGATATTGAAAGATGCTTCATCGGCATCTATCTACGGTTCGCGTGCCGCTAACGGAGTCATTCTAATTACTACGAAGGCCGGTGCATCCGGTAATGCCAAAGTTTCTTTGACAGCCCAGTTCGGTTTGAACAAAGTGGCTGATAAAGTAGAATCCCTGAATGCAGCACAATATAAAGAATTGCAGGATGAAATCGGACTAGTGTCTTTGCCGGACGGATTACCCGATCGCACCGACTGGTTTGATGAAACGTATACGACCGGAAAGACTCAAAATTATCAGGTAGCTGTATCCAATGGTAATGAGAAAATGAAATATTACCTTTCTGCGGGTTACCTCAAAGAACAAGGAGTGTTGGACATCTCTTATTATAAGCGTTACAATTTCCGGGTAAATCTGGAAAATCAGGTTCGTAAATGGCTGACAGTAAGTGCTAATATCTCTTATTCAGATTATACAAGCAATGGAGGCGGAGCAATGGGAACAGGCTCGAATCGGGGTGGTGTTATTCTGGCTGTTATCAATACACCGACTTATGCGCCGGTGTGGGATGCTTTGAACCCTAATCAGTATTACAATAACTTCTATGGAGTGGGTAATATCACCAATCCATTAGAAAATATGGCCCGCGCGAAGAATAACAAAGACAAAGAAAACCGCTTGTTGGCATCGGGTAATATATTGCTGACTCCATTTCCGGAACTGAAGTTTAAGTCTACTCTTACTCTTGACCGTCGCAACGCCGTTAATACCACTTTTCTTGATCCGATTTCTACTGCTTGGGGCCGCAATCAGTATGGTGAGGCTTCGGACAATCGGAATATGAACACAGTGCTGACATTTGATAATGTATTGACTTATAATAAAAACTTCAAGAAACATGGCTTGGAAGTAATGGCCGGTTCGTCATGGACGGATTCAGACTATTCAAATAGCTGGATCAACGGTTCACACTATCGTAGCGATCAGATTCAAACATTGAATGCTGCCAATAAAATATCTTGGGATAATACAGGTACGGGTGCATCTCAATGGGGGATTATGTCATTCTTCGGACGTGTAGCTTATAACTTCGACAGTAAATACCTGGTAACGGCTAATCTTCGTGCCGATGGTTCTTCTAAATTGCATCCCGATCATCGTTGGGGCGTATTTCCTTCATTCTCTGCAGCCTGGCGTATTTCTTCGGAGAAGTTCATGGAGAACCTGACATGGATTGACGATTTAAAATTGCGCGGTGGCTGGGGACAAACCGGTAACCAGTCGGGTATTGGTGACTATGCATATTTGCAGCGTTACAATATCGGTCGTATCGAATGGTTTAAGAAAGGCGGCGAAGGTGATTCTACTGATTATGCAAATGCTGTTCCTACCATTAGCCAGGCCAACTTGCGTACATCTGATTTAACATGGGAAACCACGACACAGACCAATATAGGTCTGGATCTGACCATATTGAATGGACGGTTGACGTTTAATGCCGACTATTATTATAAGAAGACCAAAAACATGTTGATGAATGTGTCATTACCTGCCGGTGCCGCAGCTGCTACGTCTATTGCCCGTAACGAGGGTGAAATGGTAAATAAGGGTTTTGAGCTTTCTATTAGTTCGAAAAATCTTCGTGGAGGAGCATTTACATGGGATACAGACTTCAATATCTCTTTTAACCGGAATAAATTGACAAAACTGGAATTACAGAAAGTTTATTACGATGCTAAAACTGCGGATGTGGTGAATGACTATGTGGTACGTAATGAGCCGGGCCGTGCTTTGGGAGGTTTCTACGGTTATATAAGTGATGGGGTAGATCCTGAAACCGGTGAATTGATGTATCGTGATTTGAACAATGACGGTAAAATATCATCTTCCGACCGTACCTATATCGGTGATCCGAATCCGGATTTCACCTATGGTATGACTAATACCTTTTCATGGAAAGGCTTTAATTTGAGTATCTTTATCCAAGGTTCTTATGGAAACGATATTTATAATGCTTCACGTATTGAAACGGAAGGTATGTATGATGGTAAGAATCAGTCGGCCCGTGTACTGAATCGTTGGAAAATACCCGGACAGATAACAGACGTGCCTAAGGCTAATTTCAAATTGCTCAATTCTACCTATTTTGTAGAAGATGGCAGTTATCTAAGATTGAAGGATGTTTCCTTATCCTACAACGTTAAAGGTAAACTGTTGAAGAAATGGGGAATTACCCGTTTGCAACCTTACTTCACGGCTACTAACCTGCTGACATGGACCAGCTATTCGGGAATGGACCCGGAAGTAAACCAATGGGGTAACAGCGGTACGGTACAAGGTATCGATTGGGGTACTTACCCGCATTGCAGATCATACGTGTTTGGTATTAATGTTGAATTCTAATGAAAGGAAAGATTATGAAACTAAGAATTATATTTTACGGATTAACCTCCGGCTTGCTATTGGGACTTTCTTCCTGCTCGCTGAATTATGAGCCATTAGACACTTATTCGGATGTGACGGAAGGAGTGACAAGTGATGGTACAAAAATCGTATTCAAGGATAAAGCTGCAGTTGAAAGTCATCTGACAACGCTTTATAATCAAATGCGTGACCGTCAGGAACATTGGTATGTGGATTTACTTTTGATTGCAGACTCCCATTCGGATAATGCTTATGCCGGTACTACCGGAGCGGAAGTTGTCCCGTTTGAGAATAACTCGATTGAAGGTTCCAATTCTGTGTTGGAACGTGACTGGAACCGTTATTTGGAGGATGTGGCCCGTGCCAATAAACTCATTTGTAATATTGACCTGGTGACAGATAATTCGTTGACTACTGCCGAACGGGCGCAATACAAAGCAGAAGCGAAGATATTCCGTGCCATGGTAATGTTTGACATGGTACGTCTGTGGGGTGATTTCCCTGTGATTACAACGGTGGCTGATGATATTACTTCTGAAAACATTGATGAGGTATATCCACAATATTTCCCCAAACAAAATACGGAACTTGAAGCTTATCAGCAGATTGAAAAGGATTTGTTGGATGCAGTATTGTATGCTCCGGACAATACGCCGGGGAATAAGACGTTGTTTTCCAAATCTGTAGCTCGTACCTTATTGGCTAAAATATATGCCGAGAAACCTTTGCGTGATTATACGAAAGTTATCCAATATTGTGATGAGGTGAAAGCAGACGGTTTTGATCTGGTAGATGATTTCAGTGATTTGTTTGGAATGAATGCTGCGGGAACAGATGCAAAGATGCGTAATACAAAAGAATCGATTCTTGAAGCACAATTTACATCCGGAGCAGGTAACTGGTGTACATGGATGTTCGGGCGTGATCTCGTGAATTGGAATAACAATTTCACGTGGGCGAAATGGGTGACTCCGTCACGTGACCTGATTAGTGCTTTCAAACAGGAAGGGGATGAAGTCCGTTTCAAAGAATCAATAGTCTATTACGATTGTAATTGGAGCAACTATTATCCGTCTGATAATTATCCGTTCATGTATAAATGCCGCTCTGCCAACAGCAGTATCATCAAGTACCGTTATGCCGATGTCCTGTTGCTGAAAGCAGAAGCGCTGATTATGCAGGATACGCCGGATTTGGAAGGAGCCGCCGATATAATAGATGAAGTGCGCGACCGTGCCAAATTGGGAGCACTTCCCACCTCTGTCCGTTCAAACAAAAACGTCCTGCTGAATGCTTTGCTTAAAGAACGTCGGTTAGAACTGGCTTTTGAGGGACAACGATGGTTTGATCTGGTCCGTCTGGACAAGGTAGAAGAGGTGATGAATGCAGTGTATGCTAAGGATTCAGGACGCAAAGCGCAGATTTACACTTTTGATAAGAACTCTTATCGTTTGCCAATTCCGCAGTCGGTAATCGACGCGAATGATAAGATTCACCAGAATCCGGGTTATTAATTCAACTAAAAACATAGAAAACTTAAGATTATGATAGACATGAGAAATATAGCATTGACCTTTTTAGGATGCTTCACCATATTAGCTGCATGCAGCAACAGTGACGATGCGGAGAAACCGGTTACACCTGTTCCGACCGGAGATGTGACTATTTATGCGACCACTAGCAGCCTGACTCGCGATTTGACTCGTGATGCCGTTAATTTCAGCTCGAAAGATAATTTGGCACCTACTTCAATCACATTGAATCCGACTGAACAATATCAGACAATGGATGGCTTCGGAGCTGCTATCACAGGCGCCACTTGTTTTAATCTTCTGCAAATGAAACCGGAAGATCGTCACGCCTTCCTTACGGAAACATTCTCTGACGACAAAGGCTTCGGATTTAGCTATATCCGTATCTCCATCGGCTGCTCCGACTTTTCATTGAGCGAATATACCTGCTGTGATACGAAAGGTATTGAACATTTTGCTTTGCAAAGTGAAGAGAAAGACTATATCCTTCCGATTCTGAAAGAGATTTTGAGCATCAATCCTTCTATTAAAGTCATTGCCGCCCCTTGGACTTGTCCAAAATGGATGAAAGTAAAGAGTCTCACAGACCTTACTCCGCTGGATTCATGGACAAACGGTCAACTGAATCCAGCCTATTATCAGGACTATGCCACTTATTTTGTGAAATGGGTACAAGCATTCAACGCCGAAGGCATTGATATTTATGCTGTAACTCCCCAGAACGAACCGTTGAACCGTGGTAATTCCGCTTCGCTTTATATGAGTTGGGAAGAACAGAGGGACTTTGTGAAAACAGCACTCGGACCTAAATTCAAGGCAGCCGGACTGGCTACGAAAATTTATGCATACGATCATAACTATGATTATAGTGATATTGCAACAGAAAAGAACTACCCCGGTAAGATGTATGAAGACGCAGCAGCTTCCCAATACCTGGCCGGAGCAGCTTATCACAACTATGGCGGGAATCGCGAAGAGCTTTTAAATATACATAAAGCCTATCCTGAAAAGGAACTTCTTTTCACGGAGACTTCTATCGGAACATGGAATAGCGGACGTGATTTGTCGAAACGATTGCTGGAAGATATGAAAGAAGTAGCATTGGGTACGATCAACAACTGGTGTAGGGGAGTTATAGTGTGGAACCTGATGCTTGATAATGACCGTGCTCCTAACCGTGAAGGCGGTTGCCAGACTTGCTACGGAGCGGTGGATATCAGTAATAGCGACTATAAGACAATTATCCGCAACTCACATTATTATATCATCGCCCATCTCTCAAGTGTGGTGAAACCGGGAGCGGTACGTATCGGTGCATCCGGCTATGCTGATAGCAATATCATGTATTCTGCTTTCGAGAATCCGGATGGAACATACGCTTTTGTACTGATGAATAATAATGAAAAGACTAAAAAGATAACCTTAAGTGATGGTAAGCGTCATTTTGCTTATGATGTTCCGGGCAAATCTGTGACTTCCTATCGTTGGGCAAAGTCGGAATAAGAACCTTAAAACGATCAAGACAATGAAAAAAAACAGTTATATTATATTGGCTTTGGCAGGAATGTTATCCATGAATTCCTGTAATGATGACGAATTCTTGCCCGGTAATCCGAGTATGGAAATCAAAGCAGAGAATGCAGATGCTCTTTTTGGTGACAGTCTTCCGTTTACGATTAAAGCCTCGGATGTGGATGTGCCTCTTTCTACGTTGAAAGCACAGCTTTTTTATGGAGAAGAACAAGTGTCTGAAACGGTCATCCGTACAAAGACAAGCGGAAATGACTATACTGGTAAAATCTTTGTTCCTTATTATGCTAATATTCCTAATGGAAAGGCAACTTTGAAATATATCCTTCAGAACATTCATTTTACTACCACAGAAATGACGAAAGAACTCGCTCTGGCACGACCGGACTTCCCCTATCTGACATTAGTGGATGAGGAAGGAAAAGAGTACCGGATGGAACGTCAATCCATGTACAAGTATAGTGTGACAGGAGACTTCTCGCAAAAGATGAAAGCGTATATCAAGACTCCGAAAGTGGGAGAGAATGGGAACGAATTGACCTTCGGCTGGGAGAATGGAACGATTGAAGCCGGTTCTACTAATGCTATCTCATTTTCTAATACGGAACCGGGAAATTATGCTATCAAGTTTAATACGTTGACTTACGAGGCAGAACCATTTGCCAAGTTAAAGGTGAACGGTGAAGATATGGAATTGGTAGAGAATGATATCTATGCAATCAAGTTGACTTTGAAGAAAAATGACATTCTAGCGTTTGAAGGGGTGCCTGATTATGATAATTGGTGGATAGATCAGGATTATTTTGAAAAGCAGGGAGATGGAACATTGAAATTCCTGCCGATTGACGGAAGTTACCAAATAACAGCCAATGGTAAAATGAAGTATTTCTCTGTCATTGCTTTGAAGAATGGTGAGGCAGCCAAGTTGCAGGATGATGGAACAGGTGCTATCTGGGCTATTGGAACAGGAATCGGTAAACCGTCGGTGGTACTTTCTGAAGTCGGATGGACTCCGGAAAACGGTCTGTGTATGCCACAGCTTACTGCGAAGAAGTATCAACTGACATTTATAGCTGGCGTTACCATGAAAGTGGATGATATTAACTTTAAGTTCTTCCATATCAATAAATGGGACAACGGCGAGTTTAAGGGTGATGCTATTTCTACAACGAGTGAATTGGTTAAAATCTCATCGGACGGAAACTTGGGACTGGAAGAAGGTCAGAAGTTCGAAAGAGGAGGAATTTACAGGTTTACAGTTGATGTGACGAAAGGCAATACCAAGGCTGTGTTGACAGTGGAGAAAGTAGGGAAGGTAGATTTACCTGCACCGGATATTTTCTTTGGTAATGATAAGATGGAGGTGACAGATACTGATATATATAAGTCGGATCAGGCGTTTACACAAGGACAAATGATAACTGTTACAGGCATTGATAATTTGAATGAATGGTGGATCGATCCTGACTTCTTTGAGAAACAAAGTGATGGTGCATTGAAGTTCCTGCCGATTAACGGAGATTATCGGGTGACAGCTAATGCTGTTTTGAAGTATTTTTCTGTAATGGCTTTGAAAGATGGTAAACCGGCCAAATTGCAAGATGACGGAACGGGTGCAATCTGGGCTATCGGGAAAGGAATCGGTAAGCCTTCTGTTACGTCTTCCGAAGTAGGTTGGGAGCCAGGTAAAGCGCTCTGTCTGGCGCAAGTTGCTCCTAAAAAGTATCAGCTAACCTTGAAAGCCGGGGAAACGTTGAAGACTAGTGGTGACTGGGAGGCGATTAGCTTTAAGTTCTTCTATCAAAATGATTGGGGAGGAGAATTCGGCAATTATGCAAGCTCTATTTTAGTGGAACAGCTTAAACTTGCAGATTCCGGAAATTTGGAAATGCAGGATAATAAAGCATTTGAAGAAGGAGCTGTCTATCGATTTACCATTGATGTAACGAATGGCAATGCAAATGCTGATCTGAAGGTTGAGAAAATAAATTGATCTGAAGATTGATGCCGGATTTTTATTGAAACTATCCTGAAAGGGTATGATGAATTGTACCCTTTCAGGATTCATCTTTGGTCGGAATAATGTAAAAAACATTAATAAACCCGTCCGCAACTAGGAAATATCCCCTGTTTGGGAGTCTATATAAATAAAGTATTAATTCATTTCTTATATCATCAATAAACATGAAACTCAAAGCAATGTTACTTGGCTTGTCTGTGATGACTGCGTTTCCTGCCTTTGCGCAGAAGCCCGTGTATCTGGATACTGGTAAGCCTATCGAAGAGCGAGTGAAAGATGCATTGAACCGGATGACCCTTGAAGAAAAGGTGAAGATGATTCATGCACAGTCTAAATTTAGTTCGGCAGGCGTTCCTCGCCTCGGAATCCCCGAAGTATGGGCTACCGACGGTCCTCACGGTATCCGTCCGGAAGTGTTGTGGGATGAATGGGATCAGGCGGGATGGACAAACGACTCCTGTATTGCCTATCCGGCACTGACGTGTCTTGCTGCTACATGGAACCCCGAAATGTCGCATCTTTATGGGAAAAGTATCGGTGAAGAGGCGCGTTATCGCAAGAAAGACATCTTGTTGGGTCCCGGTGTGAATATCTACCGTACTCCCTTGAACGGACGTAACTTCGAGTATATGGGAGAAGACCCGTATCTGTCCGCAACTATGGTGGTTCCTTACATTAAAGGTGTACAAGAGAATGGGGTAGCTGCCTGTGTGAAGCATTATGCATTGAACAATCAGGAGTTCAACCGTCATACCACCAATGTGCAATTGAGTGATCGTGCTCTTTATGAAATATACCTGCCTGCTTTTAAAGCGGCTGTTCAGGAAGGTGGAACATGGTCGATTATGGGCTCTTATAATCTTTATCAGGGACAGCACGCTTGTCACAACAAGCGTCTGCTTAAAGATATTCTTCGTGATGAATGGGGCTTTGATGGTGTTGTAGTGTCCGACTGGGGTGGTGTGCACAACACCGAACAGGCTATTCACAACGGCATGGACTTGGAATTTGGTTCCTGGACGAACGGACTGTCTGCCGGAACGAGAAATGCGTATGATAATTACTATCTTGCTTTCCCTTACCTGAAACTGATAAAAGAGGGTAAAGTAGGAACAAAGGAACTGGACGAAAAGGTTAGCAATGTCCTTCGTCTGATATTCCGTACTTCAATGGATCCGCACAAACCGTTCGGCTCTTTAGGTTCTCCCGAGCACGGACAAGCCGGACGTCAGATTGGAGAAGAAGGCATTGTATTGTTGCAGAACAACGGTAACGTATTGCCTATCGATTTGAATAAAACGAAGAAAATAGCAGTAATCGGTGAAAATGCGATAAAGATGATGACTGTGGGCGGTGGTAGTTCTTCTTTGAAAGTGAAATATGAGATTTCTCCGTTGGATGGACTGAAAAGCCGTGTGGGCTCAAAAGCGGAAGTGGTATATGCCCGTGGGTATGTAGGCGATCCGACAGGAGAGTATAACGGTGTGAAAACCGGTCAGGATTTGAAGGACAACCGTTCGGAAGATGAACTGCTCGCAGAGGCTTTGCAAGCGGCTAAAGATGCCGACTATGTTATCTTCTTCGGTGGCTTGAACAAGAGTAATCATCAGGATTGTGAAGATTCGGACCGTGCCTCTTTGGGTTTGCCATACGCGCAGGATAGAGTGATAAGCGAACTGGCAAAGGTGAATAAAAACCTGATTGTTGTCAATATCTCCGGCAATGCAGTGGCTATGCCTTGGGTGAATGAAGTGCCTGCTATTGTTCAGGGGTGGTTCTTGGGTTCGGAAGCCGGAACAGCTCTTGCTTCCGTATTGGTGGGAGACGCTAATCCTTCAGGAAAACTTCCTTTCACTTTCCCTGCAAAACTGGAAGATGTAGGTGCTCATAAACTGGGAGAATATCCGGGTAATAAAGAAGAACTGGCACAGTCTAAACATAGAGGGGACACCATTAATGAAATCTATCGGGAGGATATTTTCGTAGGTTATCGCTGGGCGGATAAAGAGAAAATCAAACCGCTGTTCCCGTTCGGACACGGATTGAGCTACACTACTTTCGCCTATGGAAAACCCTCGGCCGACAAGAAAACAATGACAGCAGATGATACCATTTCTTTCACAGTCAATGTGAAGAATACAGGCACTCGTGAAGGTCAGGAGGTTGTTCAGCTTTATATCAGTGATAAGAAATCCTCTCTCCCTCGTCCGGTAAAAGAGTTGAAAGGTTTCCAAAAAGTGAAATTGGCTCCGGGAGAAGAGAAAGCGGTAACGCTGACGATTGATAAGAAAGCATTGAGCTTCTTTGATGATGCCAAACACGAATGGGTGGCCGAACCGGGCAAGTTTGAGGCAATCATTGGTAGTTCATCCAGAGATATTAAAGGTATTGTGCCATTTGAGTTGAAATAGGTAGATGTTTGGTTAGAGATCTTTTTTAGGAGATGAAGGCGGTTCCGGGTACAGGAGCCGCCTTCTTTGTTTATAGTCAGGATAGAACTTACTACCATTCACCCTTAATTTGTATTATCTTCCCATATAGGAAAAAGTAGCTTTAAGTTCGATGAGAAAAGGATAAAATCGAATTTGTCCACAAAATGTGGACGATTTGCCTGTTCCGTACAGAATCGAATAATTTTTTCCACTGGATATTTATTTCCCACCTTTTCAACTCCCCTTTCACCTTTTCTCTGTTTCCTCGATGAATAAGGAGTTTACGGGTGAAGGGCAACAACTTCACTATCTCTTCACCAGTAGCGATTAGTTTCAAGAATTGTTTCAAGGCTTGAAACAATCCGTTTCTCGGTGCGAAACACTTCGTTTCCCTGCTTGAAACACTTTGTTTCAAGCAGGGAAACGAAGTGTTTCAAATAGGGTTGAAACTAATTGCGAAATAGCTTTATAAATCTTGCTCAATGGTCTACGAGTTTGAGGCAGTCATCGGTAGTGCATCCAGAGATGTGAAAGGTACTGTGCCGTTGTTTTAAGTATTAATACTTGAGTTATAGGCTATTAATACTTTGTATCTAGGTTATTAATACTTGAGTTGTTGGATGTATATACCCAAGACGCAGGATATATATATCCAACGTGTAGGATATATATGCCCAATACATTGGATATATATACCCAACAAATTGGATGTATACACTCATTAATTTATATGATGTAAGCATTTCCACAGTGCTATCTTGTCATTTATCCCTCGGCTTTTTATCTTTGTGAAGGAGGTGAAGGATGGTTCTTTCTGTATTTTGCATCCTCTTTCACCATAAGGTTTTGATTTATAGTCATTCAGCTAAAGGTGAAACCGGTGAACCTTCAAAATGAATCTTATAGTTGCAAGTAGTCTTTAGACGGTTCTGGCTTAAGCTTATTGCTGTAAACTTCAATTAATACTGATTTTCTTTTCTCTTTTCTGATTTTATATTCTATCTTTGTAGTGCATTCCATTTTAAACCACGGCAGAGAACCTGCCGTATCAGTGTGGCGGGCTTTTTTATGTCCGTCTCATTAATCCTATATGGCGGTTTCGCACCCCCATGTAGGATGTTAGTGCACCTACTGCTGTCGTGGATAGTGGAATGCAATGGGACAGGCGGAACCGCTTCTTTTATTCCTTAAAACTACCTTTCTGTATCGCCCCATTAAACTTAATTTATTCACCATTTAATTAAAATTCTTATGGAAGAAGTTTTAAGCAACCAGGAGGCCCGTCCGGGGGACGCGACGCAACTCATGCACGCTATCTTTTCATCCGATGATGAAATGATGTCTTTTTATCTGACCCTCAATTGTTTTATGAATCCTGAAAGCTATCTAGTGGAACGAACAGATCGAAAGAGACTGGAGGATTTAGCTAATACGCTTTATAGTAATGTGGCGGCCTTTGAAGCCATCCGTACTTATAAGTCGATAAGTGTGAAAGAGGTGATTAGAGGATTCGGCGCGCACATGATGAATACGCAAATCTCCAATACCAATCGTTTCCAGAGTGCTGATGCAGTGGGAACGTTAATGAATTGTATACTGAATACCACTAAAAACAGTTGGCAGTTTAAGAAAATGGATCGGAATAACAATATACATCTTCAGAATGTACGATACTTATTGAATCGGTTGGATGCGGCAGAATCTAATGAAGAGAAGAATCGTGAAGAAGTAGCGGTATAAACAGCTTTATAGAGCTCATTTAGTGATTATGGTTTAGTTGAGAGTATGATACGGGTTATAGCATTATGATGTATGATGCTATCGCTAAACCCTGATCACTTAGTCATCTGCTCTATTGGGGCTTTTGACTAAGCAACTGAATCGATTCTGTAAATTCCGTAATGACTTCAGACAGATGCGGATTGTCATTACGAAGAATGATTGTTGCGAAGTTCACAATGCCATCTGCATCCACAATAGAAGATGACATCATTGTGAAAAGGGCTTTACGGTTGTAAGTCGAGAACCAATATTCAAATAGGCGACTACGCATACGTTGTTTGTCATCACCTGTTTCACAGATATAAAGCAATGTAGAATTGTTGCGATTGAAGAATTCGTCAACGATAGAAACAATGGTATCACGTACTTTGCTATCACGGGGGGATTTGTGATTATTAAGATTGGCAATAATTAATTGATATGAATTTTTCACGAACAGAACATCATCTTCCATGAAACCAATGAAATAATGTACACCTCCATCGGTAAAGAACTGGTAGAATCCAACTTTGTCGGTCGGTTCTACCTGATAAGACGATTTCTCGTTAATATGTTCGAGTGAAAGAGATTGCATTATAGTGCAAAAAAGTTTTCAACCTCCTTGCCTGTACGTTTCTTGTATTCCTCTTTCATCGACTTTTCCAATTGGACAAGACATTCCTTTTTCTTCTCCTTTGCAGTCTGAAATTTGGTGAGGACTTCTTCTCTTGTTTTCTTTGCTTTCATATCATATACTTTCTTTGCTTTCTGCAAAAATAACAAATTCTCACTGATAATCAATTACATTCGAGCATTTATTTATTAGTTGTAGAGAATTTGACATTTAATGCATGTACCTATTTCCGTAGAACATATACATTCCTTGTATCAGAAAGTTGATGTATGGATAATGATAGATTGAAGCGGTCATTGCTTACCCAGTACCAACAGACTTTCCGGTCCCATATTGAATAACAGGTCTATGATACTTAAATTAGGCAGGAAACCCAGTTTGGACTCGAAAACCTGATAGTAAGGTTGCGGAACAAATTCTTTATCCACTTCCCTGAAATCCTTTTTCGGATGAATCACTTCCCGAAAATCGGATTCTCCGGGAGCAAACTCCATCTTATATTCGGAAGTACGCTCAATGGTGGGGTGAATATCAATCAGTTCACAGACCATCCGGCAGAGTTCTTCGTTGAAATCGATTAAAAACTCGTATTTCTTTTCATAGAAAGGGCGGAAGTCATCCTTGTAGTACTCGAAGAAAGGAGTATTGTTGTAGGCCGATTCGATGGCGTTCCAATGTAGATGTCTCCAGTTGCCGTGATCGGAGATGCGGATATCCTTCATTGGGCACTTCAATGTATCGGGCTTTACGGTTGGGATGGAAAGAGCTAACTCACCCGATGGGCCGGCAATGGTGCACCGGTTGCGGTAGGTTTGTTTTATATAGTGGTCGTATTGTTCTACAAATACCTTGTCATAAGCCAGTAGTTTGGTATAATATTCAACGGGAGCGAGATAGGCTGAAGATAAATAAGCGATATTCATTTCTTTCATTTTAATTCGTTTAGGAGGCTCTGTTATTAAGGATATTATGAGATATTATGAAGGGGTTGTTTCTTTTATGATCCGGAAGATTATTTCACTGTTCTGAAGAAACGGTTCCATCGATATCCGTCAAACAACCCTGTATCTTTTTCTTTGGAGAACCAAATGATGGAGGCTTTTCCGATGATATGGTCTTGCGGGACAAATCCGAAGAGCCGTGAGTCGGAGAAGTTGACGGTATTGTTAGACCCCATCCAATAGTAATCTTTGGTGAAATAACAGTGTTGTGTGGGTTTTCCGTCCACGTAGAGAGTGTCGTTCTTTATTTCTGCCTGTTTGCCTTCGTGCATCACGAGGGTATTCCGCAGCAAGGTCATGTTCCAGGGATAGACCCGGATAAATTTCCCTTTTCCGGGGACAATCAGCGGATTTGGTTCGGCATCTTCTTTGTTTGACAAAGGTTGAACGAAACTCTCTTTCCCATTCATGGCCTGTTCCAGCAGATAATATTCGTAGCGGCTGAAACTACGCACATGGGTGCTGTCATTACTTCCCATCAATCCGTCGTTGGTGATGGAAAGGGTATGCATGAGTGACGTAATCAGATTTTCTTTTGAAGCGGGGTACGAATAAAGTCTTTTCTTATCCGGGTTAAACTGTGCCTCCGGAGAAATAACGGAGAAAAGAGAATCGACCAATAACGTATCTCCCGGAACTCCGAGACAGCGGCTGATATAGATTTCCCGACGGTCGATGACAGGTTGCCGGATTCCGGCAGGATTATTGAATACTACGATGTCTTGCCGACGCACAGGACTCTCGCACCAGCGGTGATAAGAAAAAAGCGACATGAAAGGAACCCGCAGCCCGTAACTCCATTTGTTGACCAGGATACGTTCACCCTGAAAAATGGAATTCTCCATGCCGGTGGAAGGGATAAGGCAGGATGTGAAAGCAAATCCCCGGAGCAGAAGCACTACGGCTACTGCTCCGGCAAATGCTAGTATCCATTTGAATTTACGAATGTTCATCAACTTTTATCACCTTATCACTCTATTCTATCCGTACACTTATCAGTCTACCCACTTGAAGAGCCGGTTCCAGCGAATCTTGCCGTCGAACCATCCACGGTCTTTGTCAAGCGATAGCCATACAACAATCGGTTTGCCCACTACGTGATCTTCGGGTACAAAACCCCAATAACGGGAGTCGGCGGAGTTGTGACGGTTGTCACCCATCATCCAGTAATAATCCATTTTGAAGGTGTACTCGTTGGTCTTTTCACCGTTGATGTAGATACCGTCCGGTTTCACTTCCAGCTTATTGCCTTCGTAGGCTACGATGCAACGCTCATAGATAGGCAGGTTGTCTTCTGTGAGGGTAATAGTAGCTCCTTTGGCAGGAATCCAGATCGGACCGTAATTGTTGCGGTTCCATTTGGTATAAAGATTGAGCGGATACATCTGTCCGGCATAATCTTCGGGTTCCATTACTATTTTGCTGATTAGCTTTTTGTTGCCCAAAAGCGTTTCATACATCTTCTTGGTTAGCGGGAAATGATATACCGGATTCAGTTTGCCTTGTGCATTCCGGCTGTCCAGTCCCATTTCCAGCAGTCCGCTTTCCCAGCCGGAGTCTTCTATCAGCATGGTGTCGTCCTTGCTGATACCCAGTTCACGAAGCATATCTTCGGGAATGTACGGACCAGTGGTCTGTACGAAATAGTTGAATTGCAGGTTTTCGGGGTTCTCAATCGCTTTACCGTCAATCATCACCTGTCCGTCTACAATCTGAAGGGTATCACCGGGCAGGCCGACACAACGCTTCACATAATTCTCGCGACGGTCTACCGGACGCCAGAGGACTTCTCCGTAAGTGCGCGGGTTGTTCATTATCTGTTTACGTCCGGCAGCATAGTACAAATCATAGATGGCACGTTGCTGGGCGCGTGTCAGACTATCCATTTCAATCTGTTTGGAATAGATGCGTTGTCCTTCGCCGTAAGCCAGCGTATAGAAGTCCGTTGTCTGTTGGTAGTTCACTGCTACTGTATCTCCTGCGGGGAAATTGAAGACAACAATGTCATTCAGTTTCACTTTGCCGAAGCCCGGTACCCGTTTGTACTTCCATTGTGGCCACTCGATATATGATTTAGTATTGAAGACAGGTAATGTATGCTGCGCCAACGGCATGGAAAGGGGAGTGTTCGGTACGCGGGGACCGTAACTCATCTTGCTCACATACAGGAAGTCGCCTACCAGCAATGATTTTTCCAGCGAAGAAGAAGGAATCTGATAATTCTGGAAGATGTAGATATTGACGAAGTAGACAGCAACCAACGCAAACACGATGGCGTCTACCCAGCTCATGATACTGCGGACAGCCGGATTCTTCGACTTCTTCCAAAAAGACCAGGGAATTTTCTTTGTGATATAAATATCGAAAATGAAAGGAACAACAATTAAGCCCCACCAACTCCGTACCCAGATTAGGAAGATGAGGTAAAGTAGAATAGCAGTGGCACATTTGATCCATTGTGCGCGTGTGGCTTGTCTCATAATGTTATATTTGTTTAGAACTAGCTTCTGATATTTTAGTCATTTAAGAACGGGAATAAATCACTCATACCCAAAAAACCTTCGTGTGTAGCAGTATATTCGGCTGCCAATACGGCTCCCAATACAAACCCGCCGCGGCTCTTGGCATCGTGGGTGATAGAAATGGTGTCTACATCGGACTCATAACGGATGGTATGAAGTCCGAAAACTTCGCCCTCACGGATCGAGCTGATAGGAAGTTCGTTAGGAGCATAATCGTTGGTTCCGCTAATGGCTCCGTCCGGCGCAAGGAAAGTCCCTTTCACCCATTTGTCCTTACGGTCTATCTTTTCCAGAATACCTTCCGCCAGTGTAATAGCTGTTCCGCTGGGGGCATCCAGCTTGTGGATATGATGTGTCTCGCTCATGGTGACATCGTATGCAGGGAACTGATTCATGATTTTAGCCAGATACTTGTTGAGAGCGGAGAAGATGCTGACTCCCAGGCTGAAGTTGGACGACCAGAAGAGTGTTTTGCCCCCTTCCGTGCAGAGCTTCTTGATTTCTTCGCCGTGCTCGGCCATCCATCCGGTACTGCCCGATACCAGTTTCACACCGGCTTTGAACGCTTTCATATAATTGCTGTAAGCTACCATCGGATTGGTAAACTCAATGGCCACATCGGCCGATTTGAATGCTTCCGATTCGAAGTCATCCTGATTATTGATGTCAATGATGCAGACGATTTCATGTCCGCGACTACGGGCAACCTTTTCTATCTCTTTGCCCATCTTTCCGTAACCGATCAGTGCTATTTTCATTGTTTTCTGACTTATATTCAAAATAATAGTCGCAAAGATAAGATTTTTATTACATTTGCAGTGCACATTAACGTCTTGTTAACATGGAACATCTTCTCCACTACGTGTGGAAACATAAATTATTTCCCCTGAAACTACTGCAAACCACCAACGGCTTACCGGTAGAAGTGATTGACCCCGGTCTGCAAAACCCCAACGCCGGTCCCGACTTTTTCAACGCGAAACTAAAGATTGACGGCGCCTTATGGGTGGGAAACATCGAAATACATACACATTCTTCCGACTGGTTTCGCCACGGACATCATTCTGACAAAACATACGATTCTGTGATTCTTCATGTAGTAAGCGAAGCAGATACGGAAATAACCCGTTCCAACGGTGAACAGATACCGCAACTGTTACTTACCTGTCCGGAAAATGTGCAATTGCATTACCACGAACTTTGTGTCGCGGATCATTATCCGGCTTGTTATTCCATCCTTGCCTCTCTTCCCAAACTTACCATTCATTCTTGGCTGACCGCTTTGCAAACGGAACGTTTGGAGCAGAAAGCGCAATTAATCACACAGCGTCTCAAACATTGTAACAGTAATTGGGAAGATGCTTTCTTTATCACCCTTGCCCGTAATTTCGGTTTTGGCTTGAATGGAGATGCTTTTGAAACGTGGGCGGGATTATTACCGTTTCGTGCGATGGATAAGCACCGGAATGATTTGTTTCAGATAGAGGCTTTTTTCTATGGTTTGGCTGGATTGTTGGAAGAAACGTTTCTGAAAAAGGAACAGGAAGACGAGTATAGTCTCCGTCTTTGCAAGGAGTTTCGTTATTTGCAGCGGAAGTTTGAAATCGGGCAGGGGATGGACGCTACGTTATGGCGTTTTCTACGGCTTCGTCCGGAAAACTTTCCGCATATTCGCCTGGCGCAGTTGGCTTATCTCTATCAGAAAGGGGATAAGTTGTTTTCACGTTTGCTGGAAGCGGAAACTCTGGCGGATGTGAGAAACTTACTGGATGCCCGTACGTCTCCTTATTGGGAAAATCATTATTTATTCGGACGACTTTCTTCACAAAAGGAGAAGGCGATGGGAGAGCGTTCCAAGGATTTGATAATCATAAATACAGTGGTTCCTTTTCTTTATACATACGGCTTGCATAAGGCAGATGAACGAATGTGTGAACGTGCCGGACGTTTTCTGGAAGAATTGAAGGCGGAGAGCAATCATATTATCCGTTCGTGGAGCGATGCCGGGCTTCCGGTTGTCAGTGCGGCGGATAGTCAGGCGTTGATACAGTTGCAAAAAGAGTATTGTGATAAGCGAAAGTGTCTGTACTGTCGCTTCGGTTATGAATATCTGAAACATACATAGATTTGGGAAATTGATTATATAGGCGCAAATATTTAGTTCTTAAAATAACCAAGATGCCAAACTTGTCATTATCTTTGCGCCGTCAATTAAACTCTTAATTTGTATAGTGTTATGAGAGCTAAAAAGTTTGTATGCTGCTTGCTGGCTATGCTGCTGCTCGCCGGTGTTTCGTTTATCTCCTGCGGTAATAGTTCCAAGGCAAAAGCCGATAGTGAACTGACTACGCAAAACGGTGAAGATTTCAAATCGTTTCTGGATAAATTTACTTCCAGTGCAGCCTTCCAGTATACTCGTATCAAGTTCCCATTAAAGACTCCGATTACTTTATTGGCAGACGATGGTGAAACCGAAAAAACGTTCCCTTTCACCAAGGAAAAATGGCCGTTGCTGGATAGTGAAACCATGAAAGAAGAACGTATCACTCAGGAAGAAGGGGGAATCTATGTCTCCAAGTTTACGCTGAATGAACCGAAACACAAAATCTTTGAAGCGGGCTATGAAGAGTCCGAAGTGGATTTGCGTGTTGAGTTCGAATTGCAGGCTGACGGGAAATGGTATGTGGTGGATTGCTATACAGGCTGGTATAGATATGACTTGCCGATTGGGGAGTTAAAACAGACTATTCAGAATGTGAAAGAAGAGAATGCTGCTTTCAAAGAAATACATCCGTAGAGATAAGTATCAATATCAAGTATTAAGTATTAGCCAGTCGTTTAATACTTAATACTTATTATTAGGGTTCTCCTACATAATATCCTAGTTCGGATTCTTTTCCGTCTACCATCTCCCTGACAATGCCGTTTTTAGTGTTGAAATCCTGATAGAGTTCTTCATAATCACGTGTATAATCTGCGTCGGGGACTACGTTAACATCAAATTTTAGTTCTGCTTTTCCATTTGGGAGCATATTGCCGAAAATCCGGATGCGGTGAACCACTTCGCCTACATTCTTGATGCTGTTGTAGGTTGCCTTGAATTGCCTGATACCGTCTTCGGGAATGATGATATGCGAACTTTTATCCAGAATGATACAGCCACAGGAAGGTTGCATTTCTGAAATGATTAACGGAGCGTCTCCCGTGTTGGTGATGGTAAACATGATATCGAGTTGCTGACCTTGCTTGATAGGGTAATAGTGCCTGACGGAATCTTTTATCGTCATGCTGGTGGGACGTACTTCCTTCCTGCACCCTGTAAAGCAGAGCGGAAGTGCCGTCAGTAGTAAAATATAGAATATAGATTTATTCATTGTTGCCATTTATTTTTGTTATATCACTTTTTCAGCATTTAAGGGATGAATGCAATTTCATCGATACCCATTTGCGTTCCCGGTTTCTTTAAACAACTGATTTTTATGCTTAATTGTTCTGTTCCGTTCAAGTCTGCCGGAACGGTGGCTTTCATCATTTCTCCTTTTTCTTGGGAGTCTTCCGGTTTCAAGTCTATTGTTTTATAGGCTACTCCGTCTTTCAACAGTTGAACTTGCTGTGGAGCATAGATACGGTGGCGGGGAAGATTCAGAAAACTGATATAGAATGTTCCTGATGCATTGAGTCCTTTAACCGGCAGGTCGATGGTACATTCTTCTCCCGGAATGATAACCCAACCGCAATGATAGTCTCCGGGTAAACCGTGAGTGCCGTCGGTCAGTTTCTTTGAATCATTTTTATTTAGTTTAGGGGTTGCGGAAGGATTCATTCCTAGAAACAAACTTTTCTTTATGTCGGAAGCAAGTATATATTGTTCCCATTCCTTTATATAATAGTCAATCTCATAGGCTGACTCGTTATAATATTCCATTCCGGCAAATGCTTGATGCTCTTTGAGTTGGGCGATCCATTCACGGGTTTGGGGGAGCGGCTGAATATCCTTTCCATTCCGCTTGGCATATCCGTAAGCGTCGAAACCGTGGTCACGTGCTAATTCCATGCGCGTGAAAGACAAAGCGGTCTGAAGTTCGTGCAGCTTTTTGCGCTCTTTCCCTTTTGCTTCGGAAACAAAATCTCCCATTTCATCATAGAATTTGATAAACTTCTCCGGATAGAGGAATCCTTTTTCCGATTCTCTGATACCGGCGTAAAGTCCGAGCCGCTTTCCGGATTGGGCGTTGTTTTCTAGCTCTGTGTAGTAATCGTACAGCCATTTTTTGGATGCCGGGTATTCCTGATTGAAATAGCTTTTAATTAACTCATCAACCGGAAGTTCCGGGTTGATAAGAAGGGCTGATAATACAAAAGTCCTCATTTCATCGAAGGAAGAATAGCTGTAACCGCTTCCGTTGAAAAATATGCCGCTGGCTCCGTGTTGTTTGAAAAGTTGGAGTCTTTGCTGGGCTATCTTTAATATGGGGAAAGGAGTGAGGTAGTCGTCGAAGTTGTTGATATAGTCCCATATATAGATGTTATTCGTTACTTTCTTCCAGTTGTCGAGTTGTTCCGCAAATTTCTTGTCTTGCTCGTCCTTGCCGTCTGTCCGGCGGAGCGGGTAGTTGATAGCGCTGACAATTACCCCGACGTTAGGCGGAAGTTGCTTGTCTGTGACTTGTTGCGTAGTCAGGTAGGAAGTCGTAAAGAACGTGTGCTTGGGAAAACGCTGCGACAGGCGGAGGATCAGTTCCGTAACGGCGGGAGTTGCGTTCTTCTCTGTATTTCCCAATGCGGTACAGGTGGCACACGTACAGGCATACGGAGTATCATCCGGTGCGATTACAAAACGGAAATTCCCCTTTTCACCGAAGTTATCTACGATATAACTTTCTATCTGGTGATACATGTCCTCGGAAGAGAAACACAGTTGTGAGTCATCTGTTTTCCCGTGAATGGTGGCATATACTTTCTCTGCATCTTTTCCCAATACTTTTCGCAGGTTGTGTCCCCATATTCCCCAGCTGTCGTCAAAGTTGTTCAGACCGATAACGCCTGTATGATCGGCGTTCAGGCCGTATGGAGAATAAATACTTTGATAGTCAAATGCAAAAGCTCCGCAAGTATCATTAAGGTTGATAAGGGCGGGAGGAAGATCCGAACCGTCTATGCGCGGGTCTTCTTTACTGATCTTCTTTATCAGCTGGTATTGCAGCCATAACATTTGTTTGTCGTCACTTGCGGTCAGTCTGATATCCGAACCTTTGCAGGCTACTTTGAATCCTCTCTGCAATGTCGGGTCTATCTGTATGATGATACGCCACATATCCATCTCGGAGACACCGAAAGCGACCATTTCATCGTCGTTTGCACGTTTCTTGAGGTGCTCGTACAGGTATTTGGCCCATCGGGTATCTCTGTCCGTCGGATCTTCGCCGATTGTGATGAGGTATCCTTCTTTAGATGGGAACATCTCCGTGCGTGCCTGCATGCGGCAGCCGGATAAAAGGCAGCAAATACATATCATTCCTGCCAATATGGGGCAAAGCGTGTCAGAATGAAATATAGACTTGTGCATAGATGTTATATAAGTTTTTATAGCGTGTCGATATGGATTCTATCGGGTTGAGCGGACTGCTCCCTCGCACGGTGTTGGTCTGGTTATAATAGGTATTCCAGGTACCCATCAGACCTATGGTAATATTAGGACTGACCATGTATTGGCCTCCCAGTCCTACCATTGTATTGGTGTGTGAGAAAGAGCCGGGCAGCGCGTAATCCAATACAGCCGTTTCCGGGGCCGATCCGATACTTGCCATGGCGTTGATATTCGTCTTTCCGTCATTAGCCGGGAAGTATTTGGCACCAATCTGTGCATTGTAGTAGAAGTTGGAATTGAAGAAATGCATATCCAGCTTCGTGTTGAGGCGAACGACTTCGATAGTTTTGGCTAATTCTCCACCTACGGTGAGCAGGTTGGTCTTTGACTCATTCCAGCCGGTAAATAGATAACCGTTATCTCCGGTGCCTCCTGCAAAGAATTCGTCGTTCCATTCATAACGTTTCGTATAGGCAGCTACACGTCTGTATCCCACATGTGCTCCTATTTCCCAGTCATTCTTGAGATAATGCCGTATGGCAACATCGGCGGTAATATCCGGGAAGTATTTGGTAGCAAAGGCGGCATTGACCGTAGTGCTCCACTTCGGTGAGAAGTGATGCGTCCATTCTCCCTGTACCTGGATGCCGACCCCTCCCGGTGTCTGTTCTTCAGCCTCCATGCTGTCGCTTGCCGAGCCGCTTCGTCCTGCATAGTTGAGACGTCCCGTGTAGCTGTTCTTCTGGCCTTTTCGGGTGTATTCGGCGGTGGCAACGGAGGTAATGATGTCTTCTTCTCCGTAGCGTGCACGCAGGTAGGTCAAAGCGATCTCATTCTTGAGCATCATGCTTCTAAGGCCCGATAAGTGCCGTTGGAAAGAACGGTATTCCATGATGGAAGGCTCGTAATACTTTTGATAATAATAGGCTGAATCCGCTTGTCTGTTGGCTTCATATACCACGCCTTTGGTGTATTTCAACGACTTGTTCTGGCTGTCGTAAAGCAAAGCTGTATCAAGAACAGCGAGAGCTTTTTCGGGTTCTTTCGCCTTTGTCAGTTGCAGGGCACGATATTCGCTGCTTTGTGAGAATGCGCCTATAATCTCTTTGTTGCTCGGGTATTTATTGAGTATCGGTTTCAGGAATTCCAAAGAAGCTTCGTATCTCTTGTCGCGTTCAAGAACAGTAGCCCTCTTTGCCTGATAGAACGGTTCTTCAGGATAGTAATTGATTCCTTGCGCTGTATATTTCTCGAATTCATCGTATTTTCCGAGTAAACCGGACGAGTTAATGGCATACCGTAATCCAAGATCGCTCGATGGATTCAGGCTGACCAGTTTGATGGCTTCTTCGTATGCTTTCTTCGTAGCTCCGGCTTCCATGCACTTTTTGATGTAGGGCACTGCCAGTTCCTCGTATCCGATGACGTAGAAGATACGCATATCCTCGTCGCTCTGCTCGATGGCAGACAAATATAGTTGCAAAGCCTCCTCGGTTTTGTCCATTTTATCGAGAATAAAGGCCCTTTTCAACGTACCGTTCTCGTAATCCGGGAAGTGAAGGGTGATGGTATCCAATGTGGCAAGTGCTTCATTGTAACGTTTCATATTGATATAGCAACTCAAGGCTTTTTCCCATGCGGCACCGTTCACGTCGTTGTCTACATGTTTTTGAGATACAAACAATACGTGCGGCAATGCTTCCGCATACAGACCGAGTTCCATCAGTTTTTCAGCTTTCTTCATGTGCTGCGCGCTCATGGCAAGCGTAATGTCATAATCATCAGGATACATCTCGTACATCTTTTTCAGCGTTGAATAGGCAAGATCATCCTCATTCATCTGGCGATAAAGCATATATTCTTTATAGAGAATTCCTTTATCATTGTTGCCATATTGTTTTTTAGCCTCTCTGATATAGAAGAGGGCATCGTCGGTATATCCGCGGGTGACGGAAGTGTTCAATAAATAGTCTAATGCTTCCTTGTTCTTGTTGCCTCCTTCATAGGCCATGCCATATAATACATAAGGGTCCCGCTGTTTCTCTGCACGGGCAGCTTCCATCAATAAGTCGTTGTACATACGCCGTATGGCAGGACTATTGTTTCTCTTCATTTGCTCGCGTATAAATGCCAGTGCTTCCGGATAACGCGCCAATTCACTGAGGATACTTGCCCTTTTGACGATGAGGGCGCCGCTTCCCGGTATGGCAGCCAAACCATTGGAGGACCAGCCTAGAGCAGCCTCCCGGTTTCCTTCCTGCAGATGCAGGTTGATGATGTCCAGGTAATATTCTTCGTTTTGCGGAGATACCTTGATTAGCTCCGTCAGTCTCTCGATCGCTTCTTTCCGGTTACCGCCTTTTTTCATTTGTTGGTAGCCTACTTCCATGCTGTAGATGTAATCCTTCCTTAGAATGGTATCGTTCGGGTAAATCTGATTGATTCGTTTCAACAGGCGATCCGCTTCCACATCGTTGTTCTGCTTGCGGTATAGTTCAATCTTCCTTCGCCATAAGCCTCTCCAATACGGATTCACTTCCAGCAACTCATTAACGTAGCAAATGGCACTGGAGTAGTTTTCGGTAATATCTTCCACGTCTACCAGCAGGTGTTTGGCATTGACGTTGTTATAATTGTCGTCTATTGCTTTAACAAGATGATAACGCGACTGGTCATAATTCTTTTCGTGAAACCAGTATTTGCCCATGAGCCATTCAAGGTCAGAAACATTCGGGTATTTCTGAAGGCCCTCCTCCAACAGCTCTTTTCCTGCTTCCCATTCCTCGTTCGCAAAATGCTCCTGCACAATTTGGGCATATTGCTCCGGCGTCTGGAATCCATTATCGGTTCCGGAGGAAGAGGTTATCAGCAAAAACAGACAACCTAATAAGGTGATCTTATGGAGAAATTCTCTGTTCATTCTATCTTGTCTTTAATCTTTCTTTCTTGTTTAAATCGTAGCCGGTTCAGGCTTCATAGCCGCTGTTTCAGCATCATCCGTATTTTCTTCTTTCTGCTTGAATCCTTTACGTTCCATATTCTTCCACTTGAAGTCTCTATTGGTCAGATAGCTAAGGTATCCTCTCAATGAACAGAAAGTGATGATGGGATGATAGAAGATGGGCTCCAATATGGACGCTATGATAATCCACAGATATTCGTATCCTCTTTTATAAAGCATCCCGACGTAATAGTCGTAGGTAATAACGACGATGGAAAGGAACTGGCAGAACGTATAGATCGTCAGGTAAATCATCCACGCCGTATTCCAGTTGACCGCTCCTGTAAAGGCCAGATAGATAAATACGATCAAACCGGTAAGCTCGATGATGGGTGCCAGAAACTCAAATACGAACATATAAGGCAGAGTCAGCAATCCCATCTGTTTATATGTTTTCTTGAAGATCATCTTATGGTGGATACTAAGTGTCTGGAACAATCCTCGTGCCCAACGGGTACGTTGACGGTAAAGCATCGCCAAGTTGGGAGGTCCTTCTGTCCAACAGCAAGTATCAGGAATCTGAATAATCTTATAAGGACGGGAGAAGTCGCACATATATCCTACCATGCGGGTAATGAGGTCCATATCTTCTGCAAAGGAAGTACCGTCGTATCCTCCGGCTGCAATGGCTACGGAACGGTCGAAAAGACCGAATCCACCGGAAACATTCGGCATACCATTGATTGCAGACCATCCCATCTTACCAATCAGGTAGGAACGCATGTATTCGAGGTTCTGGAAAAGCGGAATCGGAGTACGCGGAGTTCTCACGTCTACTATCTGCCCGTCTTTCACTACGCATCCGTTTGCCATCAACATCGTTCCGCTGACTGCGATTACCTGTTTATCGGAAGATATGATGGGCGATATACAGCGGTAAAGAGCATATTTCTCTAAGATACAGTCTACGTCCGTACAGATGAAATAAGGATATGAAGAAACATTGATACCTGCATTGGATGCATCCGCCTTGGTTCCTCCATTCTCTTTGTCTACAACGATGAGCCGACTGTATTTCGGACTGGTAGATTTGAAGAGTCTTCTGAACGGTTTGGTTTTGATTCGCTCAATATAGGCATAGGGAACTTCTATCAGTTCGTAATGTTCAATCATCTTCTTCAACGTACTGTCCGTGCT
The DNA here is from genome assembly GCF_019052435.1 of Bacteroides sp. MSK.20.12. Classification (NCBI taxonomy): domain Bacteria; kingdom Pseudomonadati; phylum Bacteroidota; class Bacteroidia; order Bacteroidales; family Bacteroidaceae; genus Bacteroides; species Bacteroides sp. MSK.20.12. Next base: position 47,028 of record NZ_JAHQVH010000049.1, read on the forward strand.
TCCGTCATTTACAATCACCACCTCGAAAAGTGGGTATTCCAATGCGAGCATAGAGTTCACGTTATCAATGATTGTCTTTTCTTCATTGAAAGCAGGGGCAATTACCGAAATACCCGGTGTATAGGGAGATTCTTTAATTGTTTTCCGCATATAACTTTCCACATAGTAATCTTTTCTCCGTTTCAGAGAAATGAAAGAGAGGAAGGCGAATGTGACGAAGAATATCGCCAGCATACTCGTATAAAAGAATACGAAATAATTGAAGAATGTAAATATTATATCTCTCATATTCTCTAAATTAACTGGTTGATTAACGGATGCTTGGTATGGGCAAACAATATAGCTGTGTGGGAATCAGCTTTTCTCTCCAATTGATCGAATGTTTTTCTTCCCATTGCACTGTATTCATAGAGGGCTTTCAGGATGATACGTTTTGTCCCCCAGTTGTCTGCTTCATCATAAGCATTGTAAAGAAATCCTAATGCTTTATCTGTTTTCAGGTCTGCAACAGCCGAAATGATTTGTCGTTTGACTTCTTCCGGTTGCACATGATACATTTCAATCAGCTTGGGCTCGATCTCTTTATATTTTAGTTTTCCTAAAGTTCTGATCGCTTCGCCCCGGATTTCGGTAGAGCGTGCGTTGATTTGTTTAGCCAGAATGGGAGCACTATCGGTTTCATTATATAACCGGATTTCGTTGATAAAGAATATCTTAACATTCTCTTCGGCCGAAGTATTCACCCATTTTATAAAGCTCGGTGTGTTATATCCCACCTTCTTGCGGTGTTCCAAGATGGCATGCAATTCCATCATATCCCATTGTCTCAACTTCATGCCGATGTCTTCGTCGAAGAAACGGAACGGATCTCCCTGGCTTAGCCACATATAAGTGTAGCGTGCAGAGTTCCTCAATTCTATTTCACGATGATAGAGGAAGCGCACCAATACCGCTTCAGAGGCATATCCGTTGATGGATTGAATAAGTTTCAGCGCTTGTATCTTTGCTCTTTTGGAGCCGAATTGAAGTTCGCGTTCAAGGAAACGCGTGATCTGGAATACGGTTTGAATCGTTTGATAGTTTAGTTCATGGATGTCATCTTCATGTACACTCTGTAACTACTCAGGTATCTTTTCCTGAAAATTGAAAAAGTAATCCAAACTCTCTTA
>NZ_JAHQVH010000050.1:0-43855 GCF_019052435.1 Bacteroides sp. MSK.20.12
TAGAATACATGCCTGTCACGCATGGGGTCACGGGTTCGAGTCCCGTACGCACCGCCTACGAAAAAAGACTGAAATAAGAAAGTCGAAGACAATATCCTCAAAGTCAGTAACTTTGGGGATATTTTTTTGTTATACCACGACAGATGAATACCCCGTTGGAAGTCGAAAATTGGACAAATCGAGTAACCAAATCGTAACCAAGAAAAAAAACGGGAATTTTGGTTACGACTTCGTAGATATGTCGTTGATTTGTCGTTGTTTACGTTCAATTTTATCGACACGCCGTAACCTAAAATCCTGAGCAGAAAAAGGAAACAACCGGCACGTTTACGATTCATTTCATGAGGATACACGACAATGACCCTCAAATGTCTGTTTCATAGCCGCCAAGTGTCCGCCTGTGGATTGCGTCAAGTGATTGTCAAACAGTATTTTTGCAACAAAAAACTTAAAAGCGCATGAAACGGAACACATTCAGCGTACTTTGTTACGCAAGGAAAAGGGAACAAGGAAAGGACAAGCAATATCCTATCATGGTTCGCATCACCATTGACAGCGAACAGGTACAGTTCAACTCACAGTTAATGGTGGATAAGAAGATGTGGAAGGACGGTGGCGTAGTCGGTCGTAGTGCGACGGCGGTGTATTTGCGCACGCAGATAGAGAAAATCAAGACCGACATTACCCGCATCTACGAAAAGGAAATCGAAAACAACCGCTACCCTTCACCGCTGAAGCTGAAGAACATCTATCTGGGCATTGAAACGAAAGCCAACACGTTGCTGACCGTGTTCAAGAAGATGAACGAGGAAAAGCGGAAGGAAGTGGGCACGTCGCTCTCACAGAACACCTACAAGAAATACGACCTGACATACCGCCGTATGGAAGAATACATTCAGTTCAGGTTCAGGAAAGAAAAGTATAAAGACATTCCATTGACGGAAATCAACGAGGAATTTATCAACGGCTTCCGCAACTTCCTGCGTGTGGACAAGAAGGTCGGCCACAACGCCACCTCGAAGATGATGCAACTGTTCAAGAAAGCCGTTACCCGCGCAAGGAACGCCGGTCTTATCCAGTTCAACCCATTCACGCAGCCCATCACCTTCGTTCAGGTGGACAAAGGCTTTCTGACAATGGACGAACTCCAGAGCATTATGGACAAGGAGATTGAAGTGGAACGCCTGCAACGGGTGCGCGACGTCTTTGTATTTTCCTGTTGGACGGGGTTGGCGTACATAGACGTATATCTGCTCAAAGACGAACATATCCAGAAGTATCTGGACGGCAACTATTGGATTATCTCCAAGCGCCATAAGACCGGTGTGCCCATCAACGTGCGCCTGTTGGACATTCCCCTGCGCATCCTGCAAAAGTACAAGGGTAAACAGCCCGACCACCGTGCCCTGCCCATGCCGAGCAATCAGAAGATGAACGCATATCTGAAGGAACTCGCTGATATTTGCGGAATTAGGAAGAACCTGACCTATCATCAAAGAAGACACAATAAAAATTGTATCTTTCAAGCTATGAGATAATTAACAGAGAAACAAAACAGACTTGTTAACGGTTTAGAAACCAGCGAACTTCTATAATCTGCCTCATTTTGCATCAAGCGAAAGAACGTCCTTACTTTTTGCAAAGGTACAAAACAGTCCCCGTCTTTGCAAAATTTCCCGCAATTTTATTTCGCCCGCAAATTTTATCCTCCATCATTTTTCCTGTTCTGAAAACGGCTTCCGGCTTGATGTGCGCAAGCCCATTTCAGAAGCAGCACAAGCAAAGAAAAGCCCACGACGACCACAATGTCACCAGTGACACTGCCATCGTCGCGGACACTTCTTTTATGTGCTTGTGCTGAACGGCCAAGACCGTCTTATTCGTTTTTCTTTTTTCGTTTCCGTTGTCAGCCGGAAATGCCGCCGGATGCAGGACACGGCAAGCGTGAATCTGCTCCTGCGACTATTCCCGGCTGTCATGTGTGGCCTGTCTTCCAACCGTCTTGCCCTGCCGTTGCCAATCGGAGCAATGGCAGGCAAGACCATTTTCAGACAGATGCCGCCGGAGGAACACCCGCGACCGCAAGCCATGCCCGCATGACAATGACGGTCACGGGACTTCCGTCACGGCGGCAGGAAAGCGAGGCTTTCCCTTGTCAGTTGCGCCGCCCTTTCGATTTTCCTGTGGCGCGTTGCGCCATTTCACATACTTCCCCCTTTTCCTTTCCGTCTCTCCAAGTGTATGCCAATGTCCCCATGCCGCCATTCCAGACGGCATCAGTGGTCATTTTCGTTGCAGGGGCAAAGGTAAAGACGGGATTAGGAACACAAATTTTTTAGCCACAATCTCCACACTTCGCAGGCTCAGGTAGTATTCTGTCGAAAAAATTTGCTGAACCTACTCCCCTGACCTTTGCTTTTTCCCCTGAAACGAAAACGACCGGTGCGCGGTCGGAAGACGTCACAAGGAGACATCGGACATACGGAGAGGCGAAAAGAAAAAGGACTCGACCCGACCTCCCCATCCGAGCAAGACAAGTAACAACAATCTAAAAATTGGAAGATATGAGAATGACATTGAACGACATCGGAAAGGCTATGCGGAGCGTATTGTCCGCAATGGTGAGAGCAGCATGGGGCATTACCCTTTGCGCAGGAGGTTTGGCGGTGGGCATCGCAGGGGAAATCCTGCTGGGTATGTTGAACTTCATGTTCGGCATCCTCACCGCCCTGCTTTCAGTAGTGGCAGCTATCGGAATTTTCATTTGGTTATTAACCCTTTAATTCATACGGATATGGCGAAAAGACACAGCAAGACAGTGGCACAACAATGCAGGTATTACGAGGTGGACAACATCTTCGAGTATATGGTAGAGGTGTGCATCAACGGTAACTTTTCCTCATTCAGGAGGTTGTACCACGAGTTGAACAAGGAGGCAAGAAAGGACTTCATCGCCTTTCTCATCTTGGAATGCCCGCCCCAATACCACATAGAGATTTTACAGAAAACCGTATAACCATCTTAAATTACAGACAATGGAAACTTTTGACTTTTATATGGATTGCAAGGTAACTTGCTGGGAACGTACCCGCTTCTCCATCAAAGCGAACAGCTATGAAGAAGCCAAATCCATCATTCTTTCATGGGAAGATAAAGACGTGAACAGCCATATCGGTATGGACGAGAACGTCATCTATTGCGACTACGAATTGAACCCCGAAACGGTGGAAGGACTGTCCCCTGCGGAAAACGACAACAACCCTACGATGGAAATCTACGGACGGGATGACGAGTTGTTTTATCACAATATGTTGGACGAACAATAGAGCAAAGTTATGAGAACGGAAACGAGGAAATACGAAGTTTACAAGGTGGACGAGCTTTCGGACAAGGCGAAAGAGAACGCCTATTGGAAGTGGTTGAAAGGCTTTGAATATGACGCATCCGACAACAGGGCAACGTTGAAAGCCTTTGAGGAGATTTTCAAGGTAAAGGTAAGCAGGTGGAATTATGATGCCTGTACCTATAATTTCCAATTCATCTCAAATTACAGCGGGGAAGAGGAAGAACTGTGCGGTGTGCGGTTGCTGAAATTCATCGTGAACAACTATTGGCACAACCTTTTCAAGCCCAAGACCTATTGGCACAAAAAGGACTTCCACAAACAGCGCAGAAGTCGGATATCCGTAACCAATGATTGTGTGCTGACGGGTTATTGTGCGGACATGGACATACTGAAACCCATATACGACTTTCTGAAAGTCCCCGACAAGCATACGAACTTGTATGACTTGATGAATGACTGCATCGACAGCTTTTTCCGCTTTTGCAGGGATGATGTGGAATATGCTAGCAACGAGGAAGCCTTTGAGCGTGATTGCGAAGCCAACGAATACGAGTTTTTATCCAACGGAGAATTTTTCAAATAACTAAAATACATACAGATATGAACGGAACAGACCATTTCAAGCGGACCATCCAAGCCTATTTGGACAGCCGTGCGGCGGAGGACAAGCTGTTTGCAGCAAGTTACAGCAAGCCGAACAAGAACATGGACGATTGCATCACCTATTTGTTGCATTGGGCGAAAAGCCAATGCAATGGAGGCAACGGCATAGGCGTTACCGCAGGGGAAGTCTTGTCGCAAGCGGTACACTATTTTGACGAGGACGACATCGACATCGGCAAACCAATCCCGTGCCAAGTCATGGTATGCGGAGTTGAACTGACGGACGAGGAAAAGGCGGAAGCAAGGCAGAGAGCCATCCGCCAATACCAAGACGAGGAACTGCGCAAGATGCAAAACCGGAACAAGGCTAAGGCGAACCAAAAGACAAACGCACAACAAGTTGAACTTTCATTATTCTGAACCTATGAAACCCAAGACACCCATACAGAAAGAAGTCATCCGTCTGAGCGCAACCCTGCCCGAACTGACAAACGCACAGAGAACCTACGCTTTCCACCATTGTTTCAAGCACTACGGCAGGCGGACTGCAAAAGGCGTCATTACCTGCACGGAGTGCGGACACGCATGGAAAAGCGGACACAGCCTTGCCGACACGCTTTGCGGATGCACCTGCCCGAACTGCGGCACGGCATTGGAAATCACGGACACCCGAAAGAGGGTGTTCGTGGACAACGAGTATTTCTCCATCATCACCACCTGCAAAGGCTACCAGGTAATACGTTTCTTTTTCGTCAGGAGCCGTCAGAAAGTCGGGCAAAAGGCGGAGTATTCCATCTTTGAGGTGGCACAGCGGTGGATTGCTCCTGACGGCAAGTCCGAGACAGTGGCAAGGTTGCGTGGCTTTTCACTTCTCTACTACGACTTGTGGAACGAGGACAGCCCGATGGAAATCCGCAGGAACAACCAGCATAAGGTGTATGACATTGACCCGATATGCACCTATCCACGCCGACGGATTATCCCCGAAATTAAGCGAAATGGCTTTGACGGCAACCTGCACGGCATACTGCCTTACGACTTCTTCAAGGCTATCCTTTCGGACAGCCGTGCGGAAACATTGCTGAAGTCGGGCAACATCGAACACTTGCGCTATTTCCTCTCCCGTCCGCAGGTACTTGACAGATGTTGGAACTCGTACAAGATAGCCATGCGGAATAAATATGCCATAACCGACATCTCATTGTGGTGCGACCTCGTATATCTCTTAGAGAGATTGGGAAAAGATTTGCGCAACCCCCGTTTCATATGCCCGCCCGATTTCAAGGCGGCTCACGACCTGTATATGGGGAAACGGCAAGTCCAATTGGAGCGTGAACGGCAGCAGCAACACAGGGAGTGGGAAGCCGAGCGGTTGGAGCGTGAGCGGAAGCGTCTGGAAGAAATGGCGAAAGAGAAAGACGAGTATATCCGAAAGAAAGCCGCATTCCTCAACCTTGTACTGACGGACGGTCTAATCATCGTCAAGGTGCTGCAAAGCGTGGACGAGTTCTACGAGGAGGGGAAAGCCATGCACCATTGCGTCTATGCCAACGCCTACTACAACAATGAGAACTCCCTGATACTTTCCGCACGGATAGACGAGCGACGCATCGAGACAGTGGAGGTGGACTTGCGGACATTAAAAGTGGTGCAGAGCCGTGGCGTATGCAACTCCAACACCGAATACCACGACCGCATCATCAAATTGGTGGAGGACAATGCCGAGCAGATACGGAAACGGATGAAAGAAGCAGCGTAATCGTTTAACAACTTAATACTTATTGATATGGAAGTGAGAATAGAAAACATGATTTTCGGGTGGCACGAGAAACTGCCTGAAATGTTCATCGAATTGTTGAACACGCTTGTACTGACAAAGGACGAGCAGGATGTAAGGGGGGTAATGGAGGTGTTCGCCCGAAAGAAACTTTTCAACGCCCTTTTCGCATTCGGGTATGGCGCACACCATCTGTGGGTGACACAGAAAAAGGCATCCGACCCCGACCAATGTTTGGAGAACAGATTACTGATTGTTGAATTTTAATTGATAAGGCTATGACAACAAGAATGACTATTAACGGAGTAAGCACCTGCACGGCAGGTGAGAAATACGAGAAATTCCAACTGAAAATCGGGCGCAAAGTCCGCACGATGTACCAATATGACTATCGGGACACCACAACGGGAGAACTGTTCTCCTGCGTGAAACCCACATTGGACGAGTGCAGGCGGTTGCGTGACGAATGGATTAAAGCGAAGGAGGGCAGACGATGAGCGCAGGATATGAAACGCTGATAGTGACGTTCAGCGACCCTATCAAGGTTTTGGACAATATGTTCGCCGATGCGGACGCATGGGGAACGGACAGCCTCAAAGGATGGGTGGAGGACTATGAAAGTACGAGGTTTACGCAGATAAACGGGCATACGGCAGTCATCACTTCCGAATACAACATGCCCTGCGTAAAGGAATGGCTCACACGCTGCACGGCTATCGCCGACATAAAGGAATTTTGAGTGCGTGGCGGTGGAAACACCGCCCACACTCCATTCGTAACAACTGAAAAAACAAGCGAAATGAAATACTATTTCATACTGACAGACGGCAGGGACGCATGGGTGCAGTTCGTTTACCTGCCCACGCAAGATGAAGCGTCCGGTTATATCCGAGATTTGCGGAGCGTGGGAATATCCGTACACGGGTATAACCTTTGGAACAAGGACACACGCCCCATTGCCGAGCGCACACTTGAGCGTGTGCTGCAAAGGATAAAGCGGTAAAATCGGGCGGCAGGCTTGCCGCCCGCTACTTTCTTTCATGAGCAGGTCGGCGGATAAGAAAGTAGCAAAGAAACCGTTGCCCCCATCTTCGATAAGATGGAAAAATCCAATGAAGTCATTAATTATATATCCCAGTCTGGTTTGATAATTGTAGGATAACGTTGTTGCCTGACAATCTTTAATTTTTCTATATAATATAAATATATCTCTTTGTATGAACCAAACCCCGGTTGCTGCATATCCTCTTTGATGGATAAGCCATCAAAAACAAGAAGCCATAATCTTAAAGCAACCCCTAAATAGCCCCAAAGAAGATCCATTTCGTGCAATTCCAGTTTAGTAACCAAATTTTCTATTCGAACATCCATATCTGGATGGGTTCCACCACCAGAAATAGAATCCTCTCCCATTAATAAAAGGGCTGCTAATGTAGTTGCAATTCCTGCCTTATAGGTTCTTCCCCATGCAGAGTTATATTCAGTTTGAATAAAGCTAATTGCCATATCATCTGCTGCAATTTCATCATTTATTGAACGAGAAAGCGTTTGCTGTATTTGTGTATGCCCCAAATAATTATGTGAAAACTCGTGAGCATATATAAATGCTATTGCAGCACAATAGACATCATTCGCATGGCTTATAATATTTTCAAATTGCTGCGGATTACAGATATTTGGAGTAACCCAATATGCATCTCTATTAAAGTTATGTAATAATTGCCGTCCTCTGAAAAAACAATCATTGCCATATTCTACATCTATCATATTGGGCTTATATCCATTTTTATTAATACCAACAGCATCCATCATAGGGATATGTATAACATTTTCAAAATATGCGATAAGATAGACACAAACAGACCATAAATACTGACAGAAATTTTCGTTGATATATATATGATTTAATTTATTATTATCTTTTTTAATTTCCGCAACATCACTAATAGCTTTCTCATCTCTTATGAAAGTAAATCGGCGAGAAAAATTATTGCTATTGCAATCATTTTTTACAGCATCTAATAACTCAAAAACTTTTTCAATATATTGAATAACATCATCAGATAACTGTTCTACAGGTAAATAATAGATTTCTTTCGGCTCTTTCATTTTTCGAAAATTTATTTGTAAAGATAATATGTTTATTTGTATTGGAAGCAAAAATTCCTTGCGAAATTATTTACCGCAAGGAATTTTAATCATATCACGGAATATATAGCAACGCAAATTCTGTTTTTCTTCGATTGAATAGCATGGCGTGCTGCTTTCCTTTGTACCGGCAGTAAGCGATATATTCACGGTAAATGTCTCGATTCCCGGCTTCCAGCTTGCGGATGAGTTTGCTTTTCGGGTGTCCGCCGTGACCAAGCAATACCCCTTGACCCACATTGAAACTTAATACGGTAAGAAGCAAGGCATCTTTACCAAATTTGCGGAACAGCTTGTAGCGCACCGCCAAATCCTTGCGGAGCAGGGCTTCGGCTTCCGCCTCCGTCATGTCATAGGAAAGGTTTTCGTTGGGCAACCTGCGATGCCCGTAGCCGTAGTAGGGGTAATCGGAACGGTCGTGCAGTCCCTCGTACTTTTTTATCAGTTCAACGGCGATGTCAGCCTTGGGATGATTGTTAAACGATGCCAGCAGTTCCGCCATGCTGTCCGTGTCTTGTGCCGGCAGGCTGCCACAGAGGGCAGCCGCCAGCAGCAGGAGCAACGCCTTGCGCATCATCGGCTGGCGTTCAAGGTGTCAGACACAGCGACGCCTCCCTCCGTTTCCGCGTCCGAGTCGTTGTTGAACTCCAATTCCCACTCGCAGGCATTGCCGAAATTGTCCTCCACCGTGATGGTCAGGCTTTGCGACTCGTCGCACTCCGAGGTGTAATATAGGCGGAATTTTTCGTTCTCCAGCAGGTAGCGGTCGTTGGGCTGCAACACCAAGCCGTTATCCAGCTTCAACGTGCCCTCCCCGTCGTATTGGAAATAGCGGATGGTATAGACCGCCCCGTCAAACTCGCCCTCGCGTACCAGTTCGCAACGGATTTCCGCCGTCTCGCCCTGCGCCAGTTCCTTCGGCACGGGCATGGCTTCCACCGTGAACGGATAGGCTTGCGTCACGTCCAAATCGTCATCGCAGGCGGTGAAGCATACAGAGAGCAGCCCCAGACAAAGGGTTGCCAATGATTTTACTATGTTTCTTTTCACTTTCCGTGTATTGTTTAATTTGTTCATGTTCATAACCGTTACATTTTAAGTTTGATGTTCTTGTTGTTCTTCTCGTTTTGTTTCAGACGGCTTTGCAGATACTCGTTCAAGTCCTTGCATCCGCCGTAGATGCCGGAGCAGTCCGACACCCTTTCGCCGTAACGTGTGCGCAGGGCTTCCAATGTCCGCCGCCCGGCTTCGTCGTTGTCAAGGTGGCACCGCACCGTTCCGTAGCCGTCCAGATGCCGGTACGCCCTCGCCACATTGGACACCGAGTTGAGGACAAGGTGGTCCTCCCCGCCGCCGATGCCTAATGCACGGGCGGAAAGGTAGTCCACGAAGCCCTCGTACACGTTGCAAACGGCAGAGCCTGACGGCAGCAGGGTGACGTCCTTTGGCGGCACACAGCCCTTGAAGAACGGGTTGCGTATCTCGTAGCCGCCACCGCAGTTGCCGAAAGCCACGGCGAAATACCGTTTCCCGTGCGTGGAGTAGCGCATCTCCTTGCAGTTCGCGATGGCTATGGCGGACGGTATGCCCCTTTCTTGCAGGTAATGGAGTAACGCCCGGCTCTGCAAGGGCAGCACTTCCACGTCCTCGAAGCTGTGTCCGGCTGGTTGCCGCACTTCGGGGGTGCGGCGTTGCTCATAGTCCTGCAACGGCATGTCCGCCACCTCCGCCACATACCTCGCCTGTGTGAGGAAGTCGCCGCTTTGGATGAACTCCCCCGCAAGGGCGAAGATGTTACCGCCCTTGCCCTCGCCAAAATCAAACCAGAGGTTCTTTTCCGGGTTTACCTTGAAGGAAGGCGTGTGTTCCTCCCGGTACGGCGACCTGTACCAGATGGCGTTGGCACGTCTTTGCACGGGATGATGCCCCAGCCGTGCAAGGAAGTCCTCCAGCGGATAGCGTTTCATCGCTTCTATATCCATATAGGCGCACATTCAGTTGATGATGAACTTCACGCCTATCCCGTATTCCGTGTGGCACACGCCCATGCTGCCGCCCCACAGGAAGCGTTCACGCAGCGAGGCCGTCAGCGCAATGAAGTCCACGAGGTACAGCTCCATTTCCAGCGTGGCGGCGCAGCCATAGACAAAGGCGTCCTTGTTGTTCAGCCTCGCCCCGTCGTACAGCGTCTTTCCGCCCCAGTTCACCGTCTCGTACCCGGCAAGGGCTGACGCGCCAGCGTAGAAGAACACCACCTTTTTCGCGTCCGAGAGGAAGTTGTAGTAGTAACCGCCCTCCGCCGTGAACTGTGCCGCAGGGATGGTCGTACTCCGGTATCCGTGGCTGGTTTTCAGGTATTCCAGCCCGTACACCCACTTGTTCCCACCTTTCGCGTAGCTCGAAAGCATGGCTCCCAGCACATAGCCGTCCGCCTCGTTCAGCCCGGCTCTCAACTCGATGCCCCGCATCTTCGGCAGGCACCGTTGGGCTTCCGCCCGTCCTGCCAGGAGGACGAACAGAAGCGTTACAATAAACAGTACCTTTCCTTTCATCGCACGCGCAGTTCGTTGATGGTTTCAGCCTGTACCAAGTCCTCGTTCTCCACGGTAAACGTCTGGTGGCGTCCGCCGTCCTTCTCGTTCATCTCCACCACGAGCTGCTTGCCGTCGGGGATGGTGAACTTCGGAAGGCAGAACACCGTGCGTTCGGACCGCTTCCCGGCTACACGGACGGCGTAGTTGTAGGCGCGGAGCGGGAACAGCACCTGTTCCTGCATGGCGGTACGCTTCGCCACCTTCTTGTCCACAATCTTGAACGTGATGTAGTCCACGTCAAACGGCACATTGCTTTGGTTCTTTATCTCCGTGTAGAAATACAGCAGGTCATTGTGGACATAAATCCCTTTCAGCAGGTACTGGATGCCGAAACGCTTGCAGCCGATGTGCTTCACCTTGCGCTTGTCCTCCTTGTGCAGCGACTTCATGATGAGGTGTACCAGCATCGGGCTTTCGCTGCCCAGTTCCTTCAGGTAGATTTCCTGCGCGTTGTTCGGTCGGTTCACCGTGCTGCCGTCGTGGATAAAGTCCTTCATTTCCACGTTCAGGATAAGCGGCTCATCGGCGTATTTCACATTAAATGTGTAAAATGACCCGTCCTCCGTGATGACGCTCATGTTCGTCTCGTTGCGGAAATTCTTGACCGTCGCCTTCACACGGATGACGTTCTCCGCACCGTCCGCCTTGCCCGCTATCAGGTTGGGCGAACCCAAGTCCACGTAGCGCACCGCCGCCGGAAACAGGATGTGGACGGTCTTGTCATACGTGACTTCCAAGCCGTGCGGCGGTATCATGCGGTCGAACATCAGCTTTTTCGTCAGACCGTGGTACAGGTCGCCGTCCTCCTCCGTCTGCGGATAGACGTCCTTCACCAGTTCCAGCCCGTCCTCCTTGGCGGTGGCAGTGCTGTCGTTCGTCACTCCCTGCGCGTAGCTCGCACAGGCGATGCCCATCAGCAGGGCAAACATTGTCATTACTTTCTTGATACTCATTTTACGTTGGATTTAGTGGTAAATAAAAATTAGTTTGTTGATTATTTTTTCTTTTTTTGCCTTTATGTTTTTGGACTGTTCATTCCTTTTCTTGGTAGAGCAATACCCTGTACCCTGACTTCAGATGTACCTTGACCGTGCGCATCCTTTTCGAGATGTACTGCGAGATGCCCTGTATCGCCCCTCGCCCCAAGTCGGAGGCGAGCTGCGCCCCCGCGTCGGTCGATATGTTGATGCTGCTTCCGAGCGAGCTGCCCATGTTCGCCCCGATTTCCTTTGCCGCGTCTATCTCCATCGAGCCGGGTATGAAGATGCCCGCCTGCCCGTCGCTGTCGTACACCTCCAGTTCTACCGGGATGATGTTTCCCCCGTGTTCCAGCGAGGTGATGCCGATGCCGAGCCTTTCGCCCTGCAACCGTGCCGCGCCCACAAGGAGCGTGTTCCGGGGGATGACGCGCCCCGACACGCGCATCGGCTCCAGCAGCCGGAGCTTCACCGTCTGCCCGTCCGTCAGCGTCTGGTCGCCCTGCACACAGGCGGCGATGGTGTTCTTCCCCGTCGTTTCCTCCGCACCGATGGCGGTGTGGAAGCCGTAGTTGCGTTCCCCCGAATAGTCCGCGATGAACGCCGAGTCTGTCATGGGCTGCGGCAGGGCGGACACCACCGTCCGCCTTACATCGCTTACGGGTTCTGCCTTCATGCTCTTTTCGCCTGTACTCACAGAACCTCCCGTTTCATCGGGCTGTGCGGCTTGTCCGGCATTGTTGTCATTCTGGTACTTCGCCGCCAGCTCATAGGACTTTTCCAACAGGGCGACCTGTTCCTCCATCGTGGAAGGCTTGCTATCCTGCGCCACCAGCATGGCTTCCAGTTCGTCGATGCGCTCCCGGAGTTCCTCCTTTTCCGTGTCCTCCTTCGGCGGCTCGTAGAACGTGCCCAGCGAGGTGTTCAGCCGTTGGTAGGCGGCAGCGGAAGTGCGGATGCCCGCCTGTCTTTCGTCCGCCGTTTCCCCGTCGGTCGTTTCCGTCCGTGTCAGGCGGTAATCGTCCGAAGTGTCGGCATCGTCCGTTGGCGTGTCACCGTCGCTGTCGTTCCAGAACGCGGAGAGGTCGCCCACCATGCCCCGGCGTTCCTTCCGCTTGTTTTCCAAATCCTGCTGCTCGTAGGCTTTCGCCTTGTCCCCGATGATTTTGGAGTCTTCGGGCATGGGCATGTCCGTGTTGAATCCCTGTCCCTGCCGTTCTTTCTCCTTGTCCTCGGAGGACGGCGCGAAGATGAGCCACATACACCCGGCGAACAGCAGCACCATCAGCGGATAGACCAGCATCTTCTGCCTTTGCTGACGCTGTTGTTCCGTCAGCGGCTTTTTCTCTTTTGTTCTTGATTCATTCTTCTGTTCTTTTGTTTCCATCATCAGTTCAATTAGCTTGTCAAAGTCTGATTTTTATACCTTTATTCTCTTTGCTTACCTGATTCTGTAAGCGAATGGGCATTTTATGCGTACCCAAAGAAGCCGGATGGAGCTTTGGTTTGTTTTTATCCGGAAACAACCTGTGTTCCAAGCGTTCCAATCCTATCCGGGACTGTTCTTTGATGATGCGGTTATGATGCCCTACCATATGCTTGGGATAAGTATCGTCTCCCATGTCACAACGGATAATGTAATCCATCAACGCATCGCTTATTTTTCCGAATGATTCCGCCAACCCATACTTGACCAACAGAGGTTTCGGAATTTTTGTCTGCCCGTCCCATCCCTTTTGAGAGAGTCCATGAAGCACCATCCGTTCCCGGTGCAGGGCTTTCCGATAGTCGTCCGGGAACTTGCCCTGCACTTTCTGCTCGTACAAATCGGAGGCACTGCGCATAATCCGTCCTTTTTCCTCCTGGATGGCCGCATCGATGGAGTCCGCCGACCAGTGATTGTCCGCACGCATTTCCTTGGCCCGTTCCCATTCGAGGTCCTCTATCTTTTGGTACATATCCATCAGACCATGCCTGATGGCGGTCAGGTCTCCCGGATATTCCCCATGCAGGGCAAGCCGCTTCAAGTAGTCGAGTTCCTCGTCCTTCATGCAATACCCTACCAGCTTATGGGCGGTAGCCACTTCTTCCGGATTGGGCAGAGGACATAGGGTATGGCTTTTACCCGTATGGGCACTACAAAGCAGCGTGTACATGGCATTCAGTTTTTGGGGAAGTGTTTCATTCCCCATTTTCAATCCGGACAACAACCAGACCTGCTGTTTGCCCCAATCGGTTTGTTGCAGTACATCCATAACCTTGTGCCAGCCGCTGCGTTCCGTCTGGTCCAGATTCCGGAAGAAACGGTAATCCCAGAGTATTTTTGCCTGCTCTTCCGTAATTGCCGGGCGATGCCCGTTCCTTACGATGGAATCGGCAATGGCATTGTAATCCAAGCGAAGCACCTGATGGCAGAACTTCAAGGTCGGTTTCCATCGGAATCCGGCATCCTGCAAGTTTTCCATCTTTTCCCATATCCAATCTGATAATTTCATTGTGGATTCAAATTTGAGTGATACACCTTATTATATATTTCTAACTTCTCGATGTGCCGTATCTCCAATGCCTCTTCCCCTTTGCCGAAGCCGATGATTGCGGCGGCAGTCATGTAGAGACAGAGCGAGGCGAACACGGCAAATGCCGCAAGGACTATCCTAAGCCGTGCTTTGGGCGGCAGGGCGTCCAGCCTATTGCGTAACCAACCTTTCAGCCCGGTGGTCCACTTTTCAATGAGATTTTTCATCTTTCCCATACGCATTATCTTTCAATCGTCCGGATGTCCTTGTTCTCCAATACCGTGAAGCCCTCGATGGTGAAGCCGTTTGGGTTGTCGTCCGAGCGGCTCGCGTTGAGCAGGCGGCAGGCGGTTACTAATGTCCGTTCCGTCACGTTGCTCTCGCGGATAATCATCTGACGGGCGTATGTCCGCGCCTCGTAGGGATAGCGGTCGAAATTGCACACCACGCTGTCCACCTGCAACACTTGGTTGATGTTCCCGGCGATGATGCGGTTGTAGAAGCCCTTTTCGGCGAAGTCGGCGTAATAGTTGTACGCGCTCTTGTCTGCCAAGAGCAGGGCGCGTTTCACGTTGTGCTCTATCGCGCTTTTCTCCGGCGAGAGGGTGAAAAACAGTTCGTGGAAGCGGCGCACGTGTTCCCTGGCTTCCGCCGGGCGGTTCTGCGACAGGTCCTGCGAGAGCGCGAGCATAAGACTCTTGCCTCCATCGAGGACGTATATCTTCTGCCGTTGCGCCTCGGCGAAGCGGAAGGCGCACACCACCGAGCAGACCACCACGAGGGCGCAGGCCGCCGTATAGACGATGCCGAACAGACGTATCTGCCGGAAACTCGTCTCGATGTTCTTGAGTGATTTGAATTCCATTTTCTTCTTTTCGTCTTTTAATTGTTCAATAATCCGTTTTTAAGGGTCGGGCAACTCACGGAAACGGATTGTCCGGAATGCCTATCTTCGGAACAGCTTTCCCGCCGTTCCCTTGATGAGCTTGCCCGCGCGGCCTGCCACGTTTCCTGCGGCGGCTCCCGCCACGCTGCCGCCCAAAGCCCCGGCGGTGTTGATGTTCTTGTTGTAGCTGCCTATGCCGCCACCTGCTTGGATGATCCAGCCTGCCACCGTCGGGATGGTGAAGTAGCCCACGATGCCGATGATGAGGAACACGATGTACACCCCGTTGCTCGCCTCCACCGAGAAGTTCGGGTCGGTCTGCATCGCTTGTATGTCGTTCTGCAACATCAGAATCTGTATCTTCGCCAGTATGGTGCTGAACAAATCCGACACGGGAAGCCACAGGTAAATCTGTATGTAGCGGCTGAACCACGCCGAGAGCGTCGAGTGGAAGCCGTCCCATACGGCAAAGGCGAAGGCTACCGGTCCCAGGATGCTCAGCACCACGAGGAAGAACGTCCTGAGCGTGTCGATGATGAGCGCGGCTGCGGCGAACATCAGTTCCAGCAGTTCCCGGAACCAGTCACGCACCGTCTTCTTGATGTTGTACGCCGCCCGGTCCATGTACATCCCCGTCATCGTCACCAAGTCCGAGGGCGACCAGCCCAGCTCGTCCAACTGGCGGTCAAATTCCTCATCACTGGCGAGGTAGGCGGTCTCCGGGTTGCGCATCATCGCCTCGTATTCCAGTTTGTCTTTCTGCTCCCGGTACTCGTTCATGTCGAAGGTCTGTTCTTCGAGGATGCCGTGTACGCCCTGCACGATGGGGCTTAACACGCTGTTCATCGTACCCAACACGATGGTCGGGAAGAACAGGATGCACAAACCGAGCGCAAACGGGCGGAGCAGCGGGTACACGTCTATCGCCTCGGCGCGGGCGAGCGACTGCCACACGCGCACCGCCACGTAGAACAACGCGCCCAGCCCGGCAAGCCCTTTCGCCACGCCCGTCATGTCCGCGCACAGCGGCATCATCTCGTCGTAGAGCGAAAGGAGTATCTGGTGAAGGTTGTCGAACTCTCCCATAACTTACCAGTATTTTTCGTTGGGGTTTCCGTAGAGTCCTATCACCCGGTCCATGTCGTTCTTCTTCCTTGCCCGGAGGTAGGACACCGATATGGTCTTGTTCGTGTAGTAGCGCACGAGGTTGCGGTAGTTCATCAGGCTGCGGTAGGCGTTGTCGATAATCGCCAGCCGTTCCGCGTCCGTGAGCGACATCCCCGTCACGTTCACCACGTTCTTCAGGTCTTGCAGCACGTCCGAACTCTCGTCTATCAGCATGGTGTAGCCCGACGATATGGCGGCAAGCTCTTCCGGCGTGTAGTTCTCATCAGAGAGCATCTTCTGGTAGTTATCCACATAGATTTCTGATATTTCCATCACCAACCCGATGCTTTTCGACACCTTCACGCCGCCCTTCACCACGTCATGTACGGATTTCAGCGCGTCGTAATACTTCTTTCCCTGCTCAAACACTTTCTTGGTTTCCAAGAAGCCGTTGAGCGTGTTGGCTTTCGTGCCCGCCGTTTCCACCATCTCCTTGGCGGAGTTGATGATGCTCTGCGCGAGGTTCGTCGGGTCGGACACCACCCATTGGGCGTTTGCCGTGCCTGCACCTGCAAGGCACAGGCAGGCTGCCACCAATGGCATTTTCAGTTTTTGTCTCATATTCACATTGGATTTAGTGGTACATTCTTATTGTTCTTTCTTCTTTTCGCCATTGGCTGTTTCATCCGTGTTCACCCGGATATAGTCGCCGTTAGGCGAAAAGGACAGGATGTCCGTTTCCTCGTTGTATGCCACGTCGATGCGGAAGCCCGTGTTCAGGTAGAGGTTACCGTCCGCCTCCCTTTGCAGCAGGTAGGTCTCCGGCTTCAGTTTCCGGTGGACGCCCGCCCTGCGGAACAGCGTCACCTTGTAAAGTGCGCCCTCCTTGTACACCAATATGTCGGGCTTGCCCTCCACGCTCTGCCAGTTGCCGCAAATCTTCTCGCGGATGTCTTCGTTTTCTTTCATTACCGTCTCGCAGGCTTGCAGCATCAGCGACGCCAAGCCTATCAGACCGCCGCAAAGCAGCAGCCGTTGTGTCTTTGTCAGTTCAATGTTCATAATCTTCAATTCTTGTTTTTTTGTTGATAAAATGTGTCTTGACCTCATACGCCGTTTGATACACCCTTATATGCCGTATAAGGTGGCCTCAAACGCCGTCTGTGGTCGGGTGATGTTTCCATCGGTTACTTTTCTTCGTCCATACGTTTCTCCGCAATCTGCCGTATGGCGGCTTCCATGTCGCTGCCCAGCTTCCCCGCCAGTTCGCGGACTTCCATCTTCTCCGTTTCCTCCGTTGTATAGGCAAGGTATTCGTGTATGGACACCTCCGTGGCGTACACCGCCGACTGTGTGCCGCCTAAGCCTATCCACACCTCCTTGTATCGTCTGGACGAATCGTTGGACTGGTTGATGGAAAGTATCTGCGACTTCTCCTTTTCCGTCAGCCCCAGCAATCCCTGTATCTGGTCGAAGCGGTTCATGAACTTCCGCTGGTCGAGCAGTATCTTGCAGTCCGAGTTGTTGATGATGGACTCCTTGACGATGGGCGAGCTGATGATGTCGTCCACCTCCTGCGTCACCACTATTGCCTCGCCGAAATACTTTCTGACCGTCTTATAAAGATACTTTACATAGGAAGCCATATTCGCCGAAGCAATCGCCTTCCAAGCCTCTTCAATTATTATCATCTTTCTGATACCTTGCAGACGGCGCATCTTGTTGATGAACAACTCCATAATGATGATTGTCGTAACCGGGAACAAGATGGCGTGCTCTTTTATCTGGTCGATTTCAAAGACGATGAACCGCTTGTGTAGCAAGTCCAGTTCCTTGTCCGAATTAAGCAGGTAATTATATTCACCGCCCTTGTAGTACGGCTCCAGCACATTCAGGAAACTGGCAATGTCAAAGTCCTTTTCACGCACTTTCTTATCTTCCAATACCTTGCGATAATCCGTGTCTATAAACTCGTAGAACGTGTTGAAGCATGGGACAATGCTGTTGTCTTCCTTAATACGTCCTATGTACTGCGACACGGCATTGGAAAGTGCAACCTCCTCCGCACGGGTAGCAGGCTCATTGTCCTTCTTCCACAGCGTCAGCAACAAAGTCTTGATACTTTCCCTCTTTTCGATGTCATACACCTTGTCCTCCGTGTAGAACGGATTAAAGGAAATCGGGTTGTCCTCCGTATAGGTATAATAAACCCCGTCCTTTCCCTTGGTCTTGCGGTGTATCATCTCGCACAGCCCTTGGTAGGAGTTGCCCGTATCGACCAGCACCACATGGGAGCCTTGCTCATAGTATTGTCTGACCAGATGGTTCATGAAGAACGATTTGCCGCTGCCCGAAGGACCCAATACGAACTTGTTGCGGTTGGTCGTCACGCCGCGCTTCATCGGCAGGTCGGAGATGTCGATGTGCAGGGGCTTGCCGCTGATGCGGTCCGCCATGCGGATGCCGAAGGCGGACGGAGAGTCCTTGTAGTTGGTCTCGCCCGCGAAGAGGCACACCGCCTGCTCTATGAACGTGTGGAACGACTCTTCCGCCGGGAAGTCCGCCGCGTTGCCGGGGATGCCCGCCCAGAACAGCGTCGGGCAGTCCGTCGTGTTGTGGCGCGGCACACAGCCCATGCTTGCCATCTGGCTGCCCACGTCGTTCTTGATGCGTTTCAGCTCCTCCGCGTCGTCGCTCCACGCCATCACGTTGAAGTGGGCGCGGACGGACTTCAGCCCCTGCGAGTGCGCTTCGTTCAGGTATTCTTCAATCCACTCGCGGTTGATGGCGTTCTGGCGGCTGTACCGGGAGAGCGACTGCATGTTCCTCGCCGTTTTCTCGAAGCGGCGCAGTTCCTCGTCGCTGTTGCCGATGAAGACATACTGGTTGTAGATGTGGTTGCAGGGCAGCAGCAGTCCCAGCGGCGCGGCGAAGGACAGGCGGCAGTCCGAGCGGTCGGTGGACAGCCTTTCGTAACGGCAGTCCGTGGCCACCGCTGCGGGCAGGTCCTCCGTGTCCGACAGGGTGTGCAGGCACAGGCGGTTGTCGCCGACGCGCATTTCCCTTGCCGTCATCTCGATGTCCTCCAGACAGTCCGCGTTGCCCAGCGACAGGGCGAAGTACCTGCCTATGATGCCCGTCTCCTTGTCCGTGCCTGTAAGCTCGTCATCGGAGAGGCGGCGCAATTTGATATGCCCCGAATCGTTCAGGATACGCGCGAACTGCTCCACCGCCTCGATGAACTTCACCGCCGTCTCCTTGTCCTGTATTTCTTTCGGTACGATATGCCCCCGGCACAGCGTATTCCAGTTGCTCTGCTGCCTCATGCGCTCCTTCGTAGTCTTCGTCAGGAACAGGTAGCACTTGTGGTGCAGGAACGGGCGCTCGTTGAAGTGCATCTCGTAGCTGCGGGCGAGGAAGCCCATGCCCTCCTTGCCGAGGTCGGGGCGGTACCGTTCCTTCACGTACCAGTCTTGCTTGTGCAGCACCGAATGGTCGGGCAGTACCTTGATTGCCTTGCACCACGTGGCGTGGATGCCCTCGTATTCCTCCGCCGTGACGGTATAGACCTCCGGAAGCTCCACCTCGAAGGCGGCGGTGATGTCCGCGTCTTTCGAGACGATGCACCCGTGTTCCACCGAAAGCAGGGGGAAGCGGCTTTCCAGCGTGGTGGCTTTCATGATGTTTCTCATACGTTTCTTCCTTTCTTCTTTTTTCGTCTTAACAGATTGGACACCCGTCTGCGGTGGAGCACATGGCGTGGGCGCATCCGTGCCGCGCCCAACTTCATCAGCCCGTGTTCGCCGTACTTCGCGTTCAGCCGGAACGTGAGCCACACGAGCGACGAGGCGGATACCGCGCCGAAGCCGATGCAGAGCCACTGGCCCGCGCCTGCCATGTAGAGGATGATGAAGAGGATGAAGGCGGCGAGCAGCCCGCCCGCGAACAGGAACAGGTACTGCGCCTTCAGGCCCTTGAACTCCACCGGACGGCCGATGCCCTTGTTGATGGGGTACTCAGCCATTGTCCTTATACCTTATTATATATGTATAGGATACCCGTTTGTTAGAGGAAGAACGAGCGCAGGATGGTCGCGCTTACAATCAGGAAGATACACGCGCCGAACCAGCTTGCGGCGGTCTTCGAGGTGTCGGGGTCGCCGGCGCTGAATTTGCCGTACACCTTGATGCCTCCGATAAGCCCGACGACCGCGCCGATGGCGTAGATGAGTTTCGTCGCCGGGTCAAAGTAGGAAGTGACCATGCTGGTGGCTTCGGTGATGCCCGCCATGCCGTTGCCTTGCGCGAAAACTTGGATGTTGGCAGCCAGCAGGAGGGCCGCGAGGATGATTTGCTTTTTCTTCAATGTCTTTGTCATAATCTTTTCTGTTTTGTGCCTCCGGGTTGGATGTTCCCATTGGCGGTTGATACTTGTTTTAATTCTTGCGGCTTTGGATGAAGCCGGCTTTTGGGATTTAGTGGTCTCGGTGGCAAGCCGATGGTTTAGCCGTAGTCGATTTTCTTTTTTCGCATTGCTGTTACGTTTTTACTTGTTATACATAGTCGCGGATGTTGAAGTCCTCGAAGTTGTCCGGAACTGCGGGCGCTTTCTTGGGCATAATCACCGGTGTAGTGTTTGCCTGCGCCGCCGACACGGAGTCCAGATAGTAGTCCATCAGCTCGTCCAGTTTCCTGCGGGTCGCTTCCGAACTCTTTTCTATCATCGCGAACAGTTCGTTGCCCTTCATGTCGCAGAACACCATTCCGGCGTGACGGCGTTCCTCTTTCGTGGCTTTCGGTTTCTTCACCGTCCGCATGGCAAGGTCGATGTCCTCGAAGGTCATGCCTCCCGCTTCATGAGGCTCGCCGTCATCATCTCCGTCTTCGTCATATTCCGCCCCGATGTCGGAAACACGCTTGTCGGCAAACACCTCGTCCAGTTCCTCGTCGGGCACTTGGCGCGACGGCCTGGCTCCCGAAAGCCGGCTATTGGGGGAGGCAGTTTCATCGTCAAAGGCCACGTCCTTCTCGTCCACCTCCTCGCCGGGGGCTTGCACGGTGGCATTGGACATCGGTGCAGCAGCCTGCGGTTTTCGTTCAGGCATCCGGAACAGGCTTTTCCCCATGATGTCGCCGGACCTTTCCGGTGCGCCCACATCCTTTTCCTTGTCCTCCTTGGGTACGTTTTCTTCCCGGCGTTCCCAAGTCAGGTAGATGACCATCCATAGGTTGAAGGCCATCATCAGCACGATGAGCAGCTCGGCCATCGTCAGAGCGGTTGCGAGGTTTCACGGCGTAACAGGGCATTGATGTCGTCCCCATAGGTTTGCAAGTGCTCTTCCAGCACATTCTCGATGTACCCGCCAATGGTGCTGCCGTTCCCGCCCAGTGTCCGCACAATGCGGGACAGCTTCCCGTGCATCTCACGGCTGAGGTAAATGCACTGGCGGTGCGCTCCTTGTCTGGGCGTCAGATAGCGGAGGAACACCGCCGCTTTTTCTAATTGGGTGTCGTCCACAATGTGGATGACTACGTCCGCCTTTTCCAGATTGTTCACTTGGGGAGTGTCCGCCTTCGGGTTGCCATTCCCCTTCTTTTTCATTCTCGAATTGAAAAATCCCATCTTGTTTTCGTTTTTTAGGGTGAATAAAATCAATAAATGTCCTCGTAATTTTTCTTGTAAAGTCGGCGGATCACTTCCTCGTATTCGCGGAAGTGCTGCTCCAGCACACGGTCCACATAGACCGACAACGTAAGCCCGTTCTTCCCGATGACCTGCACGATACGCTGTATCCGCTCGTGGTAGCTTTTGCGGATGTAGGCGGTCTTGCCCGAACACACGGGGATTCTCGGTGCATGGAGGAAGCGTTCCAGGTATTCCTCTTCCTTTTCCGTGGCATCCTTGCCCACCTTTGCTTTCGGTTTTTCCGCCAGCCTGGCCTCCTTTGCGGAAGTGTTGCCATCTGTTCCGAGGCTCCCCGGGGAGGCGGGCGCGGGCATTTCCGGACGGAACGAATCCAGGAACTTGCCGGGGTCAATATCGACATCGAGTTTCTTGGCCATCGGTTCAACGCTTTACGATGCCGAGTATTTCTTCCGCGAGGGCATCGATGCCGCTCCCTTTCGCCAATGCCTTGTCCGGCGGCAGCAGCGTGGAGCGGAAAAACGGGCGGTCGCCTTCCTCAGAGCCTTCCTTGCGGAAACGCTTGCTGTCGGGCAGACTGGTGTCCAGCACTTCAAGCCCCATCCCGGCTATCACCTTGTCATAGATGTCGTACAGGTCGGTCTTCTCGCGCTTGTCCACCATGTTCCACAAGAGGCGGATGCCCTTGATGTTCGACTTGCCGGTAGTGATCAGCGTGTCGTTGATGACGCCCGCGTACTTCAGCGAGCTTTCCATGATGAAACGGTCTGCGGCTATCGGGCAGAAGATGTAGTCCATCGTCGCTACTGTCCGGATCAGGTCGAGGTTGTTCACCGTACCCGTCAGGTCGAAGAAGATGAAGTCGGGCGGTGTCGCCGACTCGACAAATGGCCTGACCGTTTCAATCGCGTTGCCGGGACGGCTCCCCACAATCGGGTAGGCGCGTTTGCCGATGCGCTTGAACTGCTCGTATGCCAGCTTGCGCAGGTACGGGTTGCGCTCGATACTTTTCAAGTCGCGTTCGCGCATGTCCTTGATGCTGAACTGGGGATAGTCGCAGTCCACGACCGCCACGTCATATCCCTTCACGTAATACAGGTAACTCGCCATCAGTACGGTGAGTGTCGTTTTGCCTGCTCCTCCCTTCTGGGTGGAGAAGGCGATGAACAAAGGTTCTTTTTTCATGCTTTCTTCTTTTTTATTTGTTAGACATCCGTTTCTTGGTCCGGTCGGCAGCCATCCGCCCGGTAAGCGAGCAGGCAGTCCGGCATCCCTCCCGGTATGCCTGTTCCCATCCATGCCTGTGTGCCGGCAGGCAAGCATAAGGGCAGGCATACCGACCATTCCGCCTGCAAAGGAAAATGACTTTCGCCAAGGTTGTGTCTCTTTGCTGTTGCGTGGCAGCATTTGGCGTTGTCGTGGCAGCTTGTGGCGTTCTTTGGCCACCCTTTCCACCGCTTTTCCTGGCGTTTGGCCCATTGAAACGGCATCCGCCCTTTGCCTTTCCACCAAGCCTTTGCCTGTATGCCTGTGTGCCGGCAGGCACAAGGGCTGGCGGACTGGCAGGCAGGTTGGCAAGGATGTCAGCCCGGAAGCAGGCAGGCGTGCCGACCGTTTCGCCTGCAAAGGAAAGGGGCTTTCTCAAAGGTTGTATCCTTTTGCCGTTGCGTGGCAGCATTTGGCGTTGTCGTGGCAGCTTGTGGCGTTCTTTACCCGGCCTTATCGCCACTCATCTTGCGTTTGGCTTGTGGCCGTTATTTGGCATTTTCACCATTCCGATGCCTGTATGCCAGCGTGCCGGCAGGCAGGCACAAGGGCAAGCAGACTGGCAGGCAGGTGAACTGGCAGGCGGGCAAGAATGCCTGCCACCTGGCAAGGAAGAATGCTAGCTTGTAGGTTCGCAGGCATATTGGCCACAAATAGGTAGAACTTTTTCTATTGTGGCCAATGTGGACTCATGAACATCTTAATTCATTCCTACCAATCGCTTTCCAATAGTTTTCTTGCTTGGCTGATTTTCGCTCTTTGGCATTTCAGCACTCCAATGCCTGTATGCCGGCAGGCAGGCACAAGGGCAAGCAGACTGGCAGGCAGGTGAGCAGGCTGGCGGGCAAGAATGCTTGCGGATTCGCAAACATATTGACTACAAACATGAAGAACTCTTTTTCACTTGTGCTAAATGTAGTCTCGTGGACATCTTAGCACATTCCTCCATCGCTTTCCAACAGTTTCTTTGTTTGGCTGGTTTATGCTCTTTGGCATTTCCCCGCTCCAATGCCTGTATGCCAGCGTGCCGGCAGGCAGGCACAAGGGCAAGCAGACTGACAGGCAGGCAGGTGAACTGGCAGGCGGGCAAGAATGCCTTCCGGTTCGCAAATCTGAAAACGGACAGGCAGGCAACTATGTTTTTTTCACTTGCGTGGCAGCATTTGGCGCTGTCGTGGCAGCTTGTGGCGTTTTTGAGCCGTATTTCAGACTTGGAAAACACCCTACCTTTGCACCCAAGCGGCAGGGCAAAGCCGAAAGCGCGCACCGCAGACCCCGGCTCCGTCCTTCTTTTGGGCAGCAGAAAGGTATCGGGCGACCGATGCCTTATAAATGGGTAATGGCAGGTCTATCCCCAATCCGTTTACCACGGATTTTTGTGTCCTCAAAGACACAGCAAGGTGTCCTTTGAGTAACTCAAAGGGTTTCGGGTTACTCCCGAAACGACCTTGCCCCTCACGGGGAGGGCTTCCTCTCCGAAGTCGGGAAGCCTGTTTCCACCTGCGGTGCGGTTGCCGAAGCTACGCTTATGCCGTGACACCACTAAATCCATTGTAATATGAACGAGAACAAGAAAAAGAACGGGACTGACAGTCCCAAGTGGGGGCGGCATCCACGGGAAAGCCGCAAGTCGCACTGCGTGATGGTGCGTTTCGACGACGGGGAATGGCTCAGGTTCCTCGCTATGCACGGCAAGTCCGGCGTGGAGGCGAGGGCGGTGTTCCTGAAGGCGCACTTCTTCGGACAGCCGTTCCGGGTACTGGTCACGGACAAGACGCTGCTCGACTACTGCACGAAGCTGTCCGCTTTCCATGCGCAGTACCGCATGGTGGGGAACAACTATAACCAGACGGTCAAGGAGCTGCGCTGCCATTTCTCGGAGAAAAAGGCGATGGCATTGCTCTACAAGCTGGAGCAATGCACGAAGGAACTGGCCGCAATCACGCGGCAGGTCGTTGAACTTTCAAGGGAGTTTCAGGAAAGATGGTCGCAAAAATCACGGTAGGCACGTCGCTGTACGGGGCGTTGGCTTACAACGGCATGAAAGTGAACGAGGGCGAGGGGAAGCTGCTCGCCGGGAACAAGGTCTTCGACGATGGCAGCGGACGGGTGGACATCGCCCGTGCCGAACAGGATTTCAAACGGTACATGCCGGAGAACGTCCGCACACGGAACAAGGTCATCCATATCTCCCTTAATCCGCATCCCGACGACCGCCTGACGGACATGGAGATGGAAAGTCTCGCGCGGGAGTATCTGGAGAAGCTGGGCTACGGCGACCAGCCTTATCTAATTTTCAAACATGAGGACATCAACCGCCACCACCTGCATATCGTCTCCGTCAATGTGGACGAGAATGGCAGGCGGTTGAACAAGGATTTCATCCATCGCCGCAGCAAGCGCATCACCACGGAGCTGGAACGCAAGTACGGTCTGCACCCCGCCGACCGCAGGCAGCACCGTAACGACAATTCCTTGCGCAAGGTGGATGCCTCGCAGGGAGACGTGAAGCGTCAGGTGTCGAACACCGTCAAGGCGGTGATGGCTACCTACAAGTTCCGGACAATGGGCGAATACCGCGCCTTGCTCTCCCTCTACAACGTCACTGTGGAGGAAGCCCGTGGCATGGTGAACGGACGCGAGTATCACGGACTGGTCTATTCCGCCACCGATGATGGCGGGAACAAGGTCGGCAATCCCTTCAAGGCATCCTGCATCGGGAAGTCCGTCGGCTATGAAGCCGTGCTGCGCAGGTTTGAGTATCCCAATGCCCAAATCCGCGACAAGCGTCTGGCGGACATGACGCGCAAGACCGTCGCTGCCGTATTGGACAGGACGTACCGCAAGGATGAATTTGTCGCCCTGCTCAAAGCGAAGGGCGTGGATGTGGTGTTCCGCCACACGGACGGGGGGCGCATCTACGGGGCGACCTTCATCGACCACCGCACGGGCTGTGTGCTGAACGGCTCCCGGCTGGGCAGGGAATTTTCCGCCAACGCCTTGCAGGAGCACTTCACTTTGCCGTATGCGGACACGCCGCCGATGCCGTTCACCCTTACACGGGACGAACCGCAGGCGGAAGCCCATACCTATGTGGAACACGGCGAGAGCCATTCCACGGGCTTGGGCTTGCTTGGCGGCGACGCATCGGGCGCACAGGCGGAAGAAGCCGCCTTCGAGCGCGAACTCAAACGCAAGCGGAAGAAACGCCGGAAGGGTTTGGGATTATAAATTATCCGTCCGCAGGGCATCCAAGCAAAGGTCAGACCTTTGGCTATCTAAGGTCAGACCTTTGGTAGCCTCACCTCGGACTTGAGATAGGCTCAGGTCGGACTTGAGGTATGCTTATGTCCGGGGAAAGCCTTGCGGACATATTGTTCAACTTAAAAACAGAAACAGATTTATGTCACAACAGGAAGACGATTTGAGGGCGTTGGCGAAAATCATGGACTTTCTCCGCGCCGTGAGCATTATTCTGGTGGTCGTCCACCTCTATTGGTACGGGTATGAAGCCGTAAGGCTGTGGGGCATCGACATCGGTGTCGTGGACCGGGTGCTGGTCAATTTCGACCGCACCGCCGGACTGTTCCACCATATCCTTTACACAAAACTTTTTGCGCTGTTGCTATTGGCTCTCTCTTGCTTGGGTACAAAGGGCGTGAAGGAGGAAAAAATCACGTGGGGCAGGATTTGGACGGTGCTTGCCGCAGGGCTGGCCCTGTTCTTCCTGAACTGGTGGATGCTCTCCCTGCCGCTGCCCGTGGAAGCCAACGTAGCCTTCTATGCCGCTTCGATGGCGGCGGGCTATGTCTGCCTCCTGATGTCCGGCACGTGGATGAGCCGCCTCTTGCGCACCAACCTCATGGATGACGTGTTCAACGTGGAAAACGAGAGCTTCATGCAGGAGACGCGCCTCATGGAGAACGAGTATTCGGTGAACCTGCCTACGCGCTTCTATTACAGGAAGAAGTGGAACGACGGGTACATCAACGTGGTAAACCCGTTCCGCGCTTCCATCGTATTGGGCACTCCGGGCAGCGGAAAGTCGTATGCCGTGGTAAACAGCTTTATCAAGCAGATGATTGAAAAATCTTACTCGATGTACATCTATGACTTCAAGTTCAGCGACCTTTCCACCATCGCTTACAACCACCTGATGAACCACGGCGACGGCTACAAGGTCAAGCCGAAGTTCTACGTCATTAACTTCGACGACCCGCGCCGGAGCCACCGCTGCAATCCCATTCACCCGGATTTCATGGAGGACATCACCGATGCCTACGAAAGTGCCTATACCATTTTATTAAATTTGAACAAAACTTGGGTGCAAAAGCAAGGCGACTTCTTCGTGGAGAGTCCGATTATACTTTTTGCCAGTATTATCTGGTTTTTACGGATTTATCAGGATGGAAAGTATTGCACCTTCCCACACGCCATTGAGTTGCTGAACAGACGTTATGAGGATGTTTTCCCTATTCTCACCAGCTATCCGGAGTTGGAAAACTATCTTTCGCCCTTTATGGACGCTTGGCAGGGAGGTGCAGCCGAGCAGTTGATGGGGCAAATCGCATCAGCGAAGATACCGCTCTCGCGCATGATTTCCCCACAGCTTTATTGGGTCATGTCAGACAGTGAGTTTACGTTGGATATTAACAACCCGGATGAGCCTAAGATTCTCTGCGTCGGCAATAATCCCGACCGTCAGAACATCTACGGCGCGGCGTTGGGTCTGTACAATTCCCGAATTGTCAAGCTCATTAACAAGAAGGGCAAGCTGAAGTCGGCGGTAATCATCGACGAGCTGCCTACGATTTACTTCAAGGGATTGGATAATCTTATCGCCACTGCCCGAAGCAACAAGGTGGCGGTCTGCCTCGGCTTTCAGGACTTTTCGCAGTTGAAACGCGATTATGGGGACAAAGAAGCGGCGGTCGTGATGAACACGGTGGGAAACATCTTTTCGGGTCAAGTCGTTGGTGAGACCGCCAAAACGCTTTCCGAGCGTTTCGGCAAAATCTTGCAGAAGCGGCAGAGCGTCACCATCAACCGGGAGGACAAGTCCACCTCCATCAACACGCAGATGGAGAGCCTGATACCCGCGAGCAAGATTTCCACGCTGACGCAGGGCATGTTCGTGGGCGCGGTGGCCGACAACTTCAACGAGCGCATCGAGCAGAAAATCTTTCATTGCGAGATTGTGGTGGACGTGGAGAAGGTGAAGCGCGAGGAACAGGCTTACAAGCCCATCCCCGTCATCACGGACTTCACCGATGCCGACGGCAACGACCGCATGAAGGAAATGATACAGGAGAACTACAACCGCATCAAGGCGGAAGTGCGGCAGATTGTCGCCGACGAGTTGCAGCGCATCCAGTCCGACCCGGAACTGCAACACCTCTTGCAGGGCAAGTAAAAACGCCATAGGCGAAAAAAGGAAAATCCTTAACTTGGCTGGATGTTCAGACCGGGTTAAGGATTGTCCTTTTCTCGTTGATTGACAATTGAAATGAAAATTACTGCATTGGTTTCTCCGTTTTATACAGCAGATGGGGCATTTCTTTTCCATTGTATATAATGGTATGGCTGCCGCAAGGTTTCATGGCAATGGCTTCCGCCACACGGATGGAGGACGTGTTTTCGGGACGGATGCTGCAATAGACCTCTTGCAAGCCCAGTTTCTCGAAAGCGTACCGCAGGCATCTTCGGGCGGCTTCCGTGGCATAGCCGTTGTGCCAATACGCATTGTCCAGGATGTAGCCGAGTTCCACCGCTTCATTCCCGTTTATCACGCTTTTCATCAGCCCGGCCTGTCCGATAAGTTTGCCCCCGTCTTTCAACACAAGGGCGAAATACCCGTAGCCGTCCTTGCGGTAACGGGAGAACTGGCGGTTCACCCATTGGCGCACCTCCTTCTTGTCAAAGCCGTGTTCCCATGCGTACATGACTTCCGACTTGCCCATGAGGGCGAGCAACGCGCCCGTGTCCTTGCGGGTGATTTTGCGGATGACGAGCCGTTCCGTTTCCATGATCGTGAGCGACTCGGCGTAGGTCTTTATCTCCAAGCCGTCGTCTTTCCACTCCTTGACCATCTTCCGGACGGTATCATCCACCAGCCTGCGGTAGGCGTCATCGGGAACGGCTTTCAAGTAAAACGTGTCATTGGTTTCCTTCAACACCCAATCGGCTATGTCCTGCAAGTCCTTCCCTTCGGGGATATAGTCCTTGTGTATCATGTACTCGTTGATGTTGTCCTCCAGTAGTTCCTCCATGGCGGTACGGGTGTCTTCCTCCAATTCCGAAAACGGGGTTTCCGCTACCTGAAAAATGTCGTTGTTCCATTCATCCGCTTCTTCATCGTCCTCTTCCGGCACAAAAACGCCCCGTTTCATGTCCAGCATCTCCTGCGCGAATTTTCCCGACTCCCTGTCCTTGTACTTCTTGGCATATTTTTCCAGCAGTTCCCAGTCCTGCCGCCTCATGGGGAAGCGGAACGCGGCGCGTTCCACCTCGTTGCAGCGCATCATGTCCGCCTGTTCGTCCTTTGGAAGCGACTGGCATTCCTTGCAGATGTGCAGCGCGTGTCCTCTGCCCGAGAAGCTCTCGTTGGACTTGTGGCAGCCGCATACCTTGCAGTAGTGTCCGCCGTGTTTCCTTTTCTTCTTCACCATGTTACTCACCCCTTTCCAGCAAAGCCTTTCCTTGTTCGGTGAGCCTGTATTTCTGCTTGGGATGTTTCGGCTGGTCAGGATAGAGCGGTTCCACCAATCCGGCTTCCATAGACGGGTTAAGGTAATTGCCCAAGAAATTCTCCCTGTCCTTCAGTTCCATCATTCCCATCATTTCTTTCAGCGAGCAAGTGTGTTCCCCTATCAGTTCAATGAGCCGGACGATGCTTGTCGGGTACTTGTCGGGTGCTTGTCGGGTACTTGTCGGATGCTTGTCGGATGCTTGTCCAGCCGTTTCCATCTCATAGCGGAATACCACCCATACGGAACTCCCGTCCGTGTGGAATTCCGGGTCGGGTATGCCGGCACGGCGGCACTCGTCTATCATCAGGCTGATGCCGCGACCCCAGCTTTCCAGCAACTCGCTTTTGTAAAGCACGTTGGCTATGATGAGGTTGGGCGGCTCTGAACTGTGTCCGCCAAGCAGTTTTTCAAGGGTCATGTCGGGAGGGAACGCGCCGCTGCTCTCTATTTCCACGCGGTCGTCATAAATGGCGATGCCCACCGAACCGCCCGGACGGTGGTAGGCTCTGTGACAAAAGGCGTTGATGCAACATTCCCTCAATGCCTTGTAAGGTATGCTCAGCTTTTCTTCACGGTACAGCCCCTCTATTTTACCCGACAAGGACAGGTGCTTGAAAAAAAACGACATGGCAGCGTCCAATAGCGCGTAGATGTTCCCTTGCTGTCTTTGGTTGTCTATGAATTCCTCTTTGCTTGTGCCTCTGAACCTTGCCATTCGCAACAGGCATTGGGGATAGTCGTACAGATTGCGCCCGAACAGTACGGCGGCGGCATTGTTCAGCTTCCCGTCATGCAACAGGTCGAATTTTTCAAGGATGGCGGGTATTTCTTCGCGAATGGTGGTTTCCGGCAGGCGTCCGCAGTTGATTCCGGCGCGTACCGCACCGATGATGACATTCTCGTCGAGGTCGCTGATTTGCAGGTCGGGGTTGGGGATTGCCTCCCAACTGTATTTGCCGCCCCTTTGCATCAGCAGGTGGTTGTACTTGTCCTGCGGCATGACAGACGTCACGCTTTCTATCCGCTGGTAAGCCCTGCCTTTATATGTGAACGGACGCATATAGCGTTGTTCCTCAGCATATAAGGCAATGACCTGTTTGTCCGTGTCGGGAATGTTTGCGTATGAGACCGTTATCGTGGCAAACGGCTCGAATAGGCGGATGGCTTCCGCAATTTCCCGTTTCGTCTTGTCGCTCACTTCCTGACCGGTGATTTTCCCGTTGTCAGCCACGCCGAACAGTACCGTACCGCCCTCGCCGTTGAGGAAGGCGCACAGTGTCTCCATGCCGCGCTCCAACTGCCCGGTGATCAGCTTGTATTCTGTCCGTCCCCCTTCATCGCCGGAGGCCAGTTTGCGTATGTCGTCTATATTGGTTATATTCATGCGTAATCGTTTGGAGGGCAAAAATAATCATTTGACCGACAGATACGAAATTTTGGAGCATTTTCTTGCAAATTGTCATTGCTAGAACAGGAAAAAGAAACCGGGAGCAAGGGGCTTCTACCCATACACCTTGTTCCCGGTCATGAATCAGACAGAAAAACTTTCATCTCTTGCGTGCCCGTTCCCGCTCATCGTCTTTCACGATTCGCTCGTTCAGCTTTTCGGAAGCCCGGTCGAAGAAATAGGTACGGCTGTCATTTTTCCGACGACGGATATCCACATAGGCGTTGTAGCACTGACTGGGCTTCAACTCCATGCCGAAGAATCGGGAGAAATGGACCATCAGTTCCTGGATACCGGTTTCTCCGCCGTTGATACATTTCAGGGTGTCGAGCCCGTACAATAATTCCACTAGGTCGGATATGCTGCCTGTCCAACATATCGGAGGGGCATCAGAAGGAGGGGCGCCGGTTTTCTCGCCGGTAAACATGTGGGAGGGCGGCAACGGATGGTATTCCCGGGCAAGGAACCGTAGCATCTTGCGCACAAAGGCAAGGGCCTTGTGTACATGCAGATTCAGTTCGCTCTCATGGCTCCTGCCTTGCAGGGCCTCATGGTATTGCAGCTCCGTTTCCGCATAGCTCAGGGCGTGTACCGGATGTCCGCTTTCGGGCGGGATGAGACAGAGTTGGATGACCCTTTGTGTAAACTCATCGTAGGCCGTGCGTAACCCGGTGCGGCTGTCGGGATTGCTTATCAGACGGAAAAACTCGGTTTCCGTCAAGGTGAGATGTTCCATTTGTTCCTAATTTTTTGTTTTTACTCGGATGAAATGTGCGCACATACATCCATAGGAGCAAATGATAGTCCAATTACAATGTTATGGTGATGAACTTGTATGCAATTTCTTGCAAATCAAGCTCTTGGCAGACGAAAATTTGTTTTAAGGAAGAATAGGCAGCCTCCTTCCCGTGTCCGACTTCCGGACAGGTGTCCGTTTTTCGTACACAGTACCGCCCTTTCTTTCCGCTTTTTTCCATTCCGTTTCGTCCTTTCCCCTGCCATGTCACCTCTTCGTCTGAATCCCATACAGGTCCATTTTCTCGTACAGCGTGCTCCGGCTTATGCCCAGCAGTCTGGCGGCCTCTTTCCGATTATGCCCGGCCTTTTCCAAAGCCTGGCATATCCGCTTCTTTTCCATGCATTCCCCTTTCAAGGCAATGTCAGGATCGGAAGGCTTTCCGGACTCATCCAAGTTCAATTCTTCCGCCGTCACCAATTCCCCTTGGGCAAAAAGCACGGCGGATTGGACCGCCTGTTTCAGTTCCCGTACGTTTCCCGGCCAGTCATGGGCCAGCAACCGTTTCTTCGCCTCCGCATCGAAACCTTTTACCTGTCTGCCATGCTCTTGGTTGTAAAGTTCCCGGAAGAATTCAGCAAGCGGCAGGATGTCTTCCGGGCATTCCCTGAGCGGGGGTACTTTCACGGTGTACTCACTCAATCGGAAATACAGGTCCCGGCGGAAACGCCTTTCCGATATGGCTTCTTCCAGATTCTCGTTCGTTGCGGTGATGATGCGCACGTTGGCTTTCCTGTCTTTTGTGCCGCCGACAGGACGGTAACGCCTGTCCTGTATGGCGCAGAGCAGCATCTGCTGTACGCCGAGGGGAAGGTTGCCTATCTCATCCAGGAACAACGTTCCTCCCTCGGCTTCCGACCAATAGCCTTCCTTGCGCCCGACCGCCCCGGTAAAAGCCCCTTTTTCATGCCCAAACAAGGCGGAAGCGGCCAGACTTTCGGATAACAGCCCGCAGTCCACTGTCACGAACGGTTTGTCCGCACGGTCGCTTTGGGCATGTATCTTTTCAGCGATATGTTTCTTTCCTGTACCGTTCTCACCCCGAACCATCACGCAGATGTCGGCTTTGGCTAGGACGTGGAGACGTCCGAATACTTTCTGGTAGGCTTCGCTCTCCCTTATGAACAGGGGTTCCTCATGGAATGACTGCCTTTTCTGCAAGTCTTGGAGCATGGCGGGAAGCTGGCTGGTCAGCAGTTTCTTGGGGATATAGTCTTCCGCTCCGGATTTCATGGAACGCACGGCGGTAGGCACTTCCGCATAATCCGTCATGATGACGTAGGGATTGTGCTTCCCCTCGCGGCGCAGTTCTTCAAGCAACAGGATGCCGTCACCGTCAGGCAACCGGAGGTCGGCAAGCACGATGTCGTCATCTTCCAGCATTGAAAACAGTTTCCGGGCACCGGTGCAATCGGAGGTACTGACTGTCCGGTATCCGTTTTCTTCCAAAAAATTGCAGACATACCTGCTGTACACAAGGTTGTCTTCCACTACGATTATCTTTCCCATTTCTTCATCTCCTTTCTGGCGGCTTCTATGATGGTTTCTCCTTGTTCCAACACGGCACGGGCTGCATAGGCGACTTCTTCGTCCGAGTACGGTTCCTTGTGGATGGCTTCGTGCAACTTCTGCAAGGGGCGTTCCGTCCGTATCACCATCCATGAGCTCCTCAAATGGTGTACCCAGCTGTTCAAGGCTGTCAAGTCTTTCCTTTCGGATGCCTTCCGGACTTCCTCTATCTCTTTCTCCGTTTCGGCAATCAGCTGCTCCAATGTTTTCCGCTTGTCGCCGAAAGCCAACAGGGCGGAGAAGTCCGGCTGCCGGTTCCCTCTTTCACGGATGCAGTGCCGTGTCGCCTCCATCAGTTCGTCTATGGAAAACGGCTTGGGAAGCAATCCGGAAAATCCGGCTTCTTTCAGTTCCTCCTCCGATACATAGCCGGCCGCAGTAGCTGCCACGATGGGAAGTTCACGGGAATTGCCGATGTCGGACATGCGCAGCAGTTCCAGAATCTCGTAGCCGTTCGCTTCCGGCATTCTCAAGTCTGTTATCAACAGGTCATAATCCTTGCTCCGTATCCTGTCGGTCAGCTCGGCCAACGTAAGGCAGTTGTCGCATGAAACGCCACATTGAAGGTACATCTCGCGCATCAGGCGGAGCGTCACCGGGTCGTTGTCTATGGCCAGCACGGAACATCCGGCCAGTGAAGGACGGACATCCATTGACTTCTCTTCTTCCGGTACTTCTTCGGCTTTCGGCAGCGGCAGGACAACGGTGAAGCGGCTTCCTATGCCAGGTTTGCTCTGTACGGAAGCAGAACCCTGCATCAGCTGTACGAGATTGGTCACAATGGCAAGGCCCAGCCCGAAGCCGTCCTGAGTCACAGCATTGCCCAGACGTTCGAAGGGGGCGAAAATCTGTTCCTGCTTTTCTTCCGGGATGCCCGTCCCGGTATCCTGCACGTACAGGATGAAGTTGCCGTCCTTATAGTCCGTGCAGAGTGTAATGCGACCGCTGCGGGTAAACTTGACCGCATTGGAGAGCAGGTTGCTTCCGATGCGCAATATGCGCTCCTTATCGCCTCCCAGCACTTCTGTCGTCTGGTTGTCAGTCACGAATTCGATTCCTTTGGCTTCAGCCAAAGGGGCGAACTCCGTTTCCAACACAGTTGCTATTGACTCGGAGCGGAATGGACGGATATGCAGCTTTTCTTTATGGATCTCCAGCCTGAAAAATTCCAGCAGCTCGGTGGTCATGGAAGCCATGCGGCTGGCAGATTCACGCACGGTTAATATGTGGCGTACCCGGTCTTCCAGGGCTTCATCCCGGAGCAGGAGTTCTGCATTGCCGCTTATCGCCGTCAGGGCCGTGCGCATTTCATGGCTGACAGTCTGCATCAGGTTGTGACGGAATTGCAGCAATTGCCGGTTCTTCTCATTGCTCGCCTGCAATTCGCCGATAAGTTCTTCGCGTTTCTTTTTTTCGCCATGATTGCGGCGGATTTCCCGGTGGATGGCGATGTGGAACAGGATTAAAAGGAGGATGGCGGTGGACAAGGTAGAGGTGAGCAGGAGCGTGGAACGGCTTTGCGCTTCCATTATCTTATGCTCACGCTGAAAGAAGGCTTCCTGCACTTGCCTGTCCAGATTCTTGATGAGGTGGTTCAGCCGGGCGTTCAATGCCAGATTGCGGGCGTACAGGCTGTCGGCACTGGTTTCCATATCCTCCGTCCCTTCCTGCTGCATGGCAATCAGGCTGTCACTGAATGCGTGCAGTTCTCCGGCGGAAGGCAAAACCCGGACGGTTTTCTTGGCGCCCAACGCTCCCAGTATATTGTCCCTTCTTTTCCTCACGGTGCGTATGCGGGTGGCACGTTCCGCCACTTTGGGCAGATGGTGGACAAGCAGACTGTCAGCAGCATCCTGTATCCCGATGGCTTCCACGACACGGAACAAGTGCATTTCCTTGTCGGCAAGCAGGTGCCGGAGCGTGTCTATCTGTTCGGGACGTACATGCTGCCTGCACCGGGGCTTCAAGGCCAGCAGCAGGCTGTCTGTGGACAGCCGTTTCTGGCGATAGTTTGCCGTATCTGCATTTTCTTGGCTGATCAGGCTCTCGCCCAGCAGGGAAAGCTCGGTGATGTGAAGGTGTGCGGCATGGATGTCATTCCGTACCGATTGCAGGTCATGCACTTCGAAATCTATCTCCCGCATCCGGCTACGCTCACGAAAGAGGATAACCACCATTCCGACTATGGCGGCCAGCAACAGGAAGTTCCCGGCATATATCTTTTGTGTCAAGGATACTTTCATTGCTAGTCATATTATCCGTAGTGCATTCTCTCATCAGAATGTGCTACCTCGTTTATGGGCAAAAATAGAAATTATCAACCACAATCCATGCGACCGGTTCAGAGTTTATGAATAATTATTTTTTTAGAACGATTCAAAACAAATTGAGCCGCACCATGACGGGTGTTTGATTGTAAAATAGTCATTGGGATTATGCAAGCGTAACGCAGGCATCCGAACGAACGGATATTACAACATCCGGCAAGAGTGCAGACAATGCAAAATGCACAGAGAGTCTGATAGACAATGCAACTACTTGCATACAGGTACAACAAAACAATGGCGACTACAACATTTGGGTTCATAGTTGCAGTCGCCATTTCACATGCAAAGGTTGTACCTGTGGTTCCCGAAAACTTACGATTTCTTTCCTGCTTCGGATACAGCTACAAAAATAGCCGTCCTGATTCCGGGCGGCTATTATAACTACTTGCAGGTAATTGCAGACAGTGCTTTTTAATATATCTGTCTACAAGGTGAGAAACAACAATCAATTGTCACTCGTCCCTCCATTATGGTTTCTGTTGTAAGAGGTTGTCACGACTGCCACATCACCGTATTGTCTTCCACTGACGGAACGGTTCAATGCGGAGACGGTCAAAGTGGTCACTTGTTGAGTACCTGCCACGTGCAAGGCCGTACCGACGGGCAAGGTCACATTGATGGGGTAAGTTCCCGTAGCCGTAGTGACACCTGCGCCGGCAATGCGGGCCAGAATCTCAATCAGGTAAGCGGTTATCCGACTGGTCCCGGACGAAGTGATTTCCGTTCCGATGTGATAAGTGAACGAGGCCGAACCAACGGTCATGTCACCCGATCCATACAGGTTGTCCCACAGGTCTTGTTCAAAGGCCAACGGCGTGCTTGTGGAGGAAGAAGTCACATCCGCTCCAAAGAGCAACGTATAGGAAGTGAACTGGTCGGCAAACACGATTACTTGTCCGCCTTCTACAGTATATTCTGCATCCACCCATTGCCCGTTCACGTATTTCTGTGCCGTGATGGATTGCGCCACTTCCGCATCCACATCGTAAGCCAATTCGATGGGACTTGAAAGCGTGGCGTTCGCATCGGTGCAAGCCACGCTTGTACCAATCAGCATGACGCTTTCGGCAGCACGGGAAGTGGCACGGGTATTGGCTTCGGCTTCATCCAGCGTGTAAAGCGGGGTAACCACGATGGAACTTCCCGCAGGCAATTCCGCCGTCTCGGGTACGGTGACAGCCACTGTGACCGCGCCCTCGTCATTGCCTTCGATGGTCTCTGAAGTCACGTTGGCCTCCGTATCGCCGTTGGCGGCTACTTCAATGGTCGTGCCTTCATTGGGCAATGACACGTTCCATACGACATTGGCTCCGCTTCCGCTTTCTGCAACGGTGACGGTTGTTTCCTTGGACTGTTTCCCCGGAGCGGAAGCCGTCAGGGTATAACTTCCGGCATCCACATCGTCAAAAGTGAACGTGCCATCTGCGCCGGTCTGTGTCGATTCGCCGTTCATGCTCACGGTAGCCGAAAGGCCGTTGCCGTCCATGCCGGTGACACGCCCGCTGATACTGTGCGATACGGACACCGTGGGCGGCGTCACGTTGCTGTAATCCGGATCATCGTCACTGCACCCTACGAAACTGGTGCACAAAGCCACACTAAGGAATGCGAACATTCCCCATCTTGATAGATTTCTAAGATTTTCCATTTCTAAAAATAATTAAACGATTAAATTAGGTTATTTTGAAATTCTGTATTCTAGTAGTTATATCCGTATTGTTTGTGTCTTCAATCAGGGTGGGTCTTGCCCAACAGGTTTAACTTGAAACACAGGCCACCTGTGAAATGTTTCCCATTCTGCAAGGTTGCCTGCAAAAAGAGGTGTTTCCACAACAAACAGTCTGCGCCGATGTTGATATCGTCACCGGTATATTCTATCGTTGCCCGAAGGTTTCTGGCAAAGGACGGGCGATAGGTGATACCGGCGGCTATGCCCCGCCATTTGGCATTGAAATCCGATGTAAAATAGCGGTAGGTCAAATGAAAACCAAATTCATTCCGCCTGTACATGACGTGTTTGCTGGCGGCTATATAATAATTCTGGAAGTAGTCGTTGACCGGATATTTGCCTTCGGCATAGGACTCGTTCACCTTGCTGCCGGGATCCTGGGTGCCTATGGCAATTGCAGGCCACCATTTGCCTTCTTTCAGCGGACGCACTTTCAGGTGAAAGTACCGGTCTTTCTTATTATGTCCGACATGGCCATCGTTGTCAATCCCCTTCAGTATGGTACAGACATACGCTATTTCTATCCAAGGGAAGGGGGTGATGGCCAGAAAATGGTTGGTCGTGTTGAATTTCTCTCCTTCATACTGGTAGGTGTCAGGAAGAAATTCCTGATTCAGGAAGAAGAAACCGATACGGGCTTCTCCCTCTGTCGCCATTTCCGCCGTGGGCACGTGGATCATGCCGGTAACGCCCGAATACTCTTGCGCCCTCAATA
This sequence comes from Bacteroides sp. MSK.20.12, assembly GCF_019052435.1. Taxonomy (NCBI): domain Bacteria; kingdom Pseudomonadati; phylum Bacteroidota; class Bacteroidia; order Bacteroidales; family Bacteroidaceae; genus Bacteroides; species Bacteroides sp. MSK.20.12. The sequence goes on from NZ_JAHQVH010000050.1 coordinate 38,196, forward strand.
TCGGAATGCAGCCCATCACGACAAGGAGGCCAATCAATAATCTTCTCATTTCCGCCCTCCTTCCTTTTCCGAGAAGTCCGGCTTCATGGTGTTGCTGCCCCATTGCAGGGCATTGCGGTCAAACCAGCCCTCGCGTTCGTTCTCCTCCGGGTCGGTCGTGTACATTTTGTTGGCATAGGCGTCACCTTCCATACTGTATGTCAGGCGGAAATTAGAAGCCGGACGGAAATTGACAGTGCGCCGTTTCCGCTTGTAAGGCGGTATCATCATCACCACCTTAAAACCGGCATTCTTGCCGCCCTCGTTGCTATACTCGCCGTACAATCCGACCGTACAGTGGTTGAAATGCCGCATGGCTTCAACTATGGCTCCATAATCTTCATAGAGGAAACGTCCGCCCCTTGCGCGGAACTGCGTATTCCATTTGTTCAGATAGACATCGGTGCCCAGCAAGGCGGTAATCCGTTTGGGGGTACTTGCTTCCCAGTCCACTGCCATTGAACAATAGCCGGTTAATCCAGCCTGCACTTCCAATGCCAACCAGCGGTTTACGACATACATCCCTTTCAAGTCCAATCCATACCGCTCCCTGCCGAACAAGCCGCCGCTTGCTTTCAGGAACCACCGGGATCGCCAATGCGCCTCTTTAGATAACACCGCCATGTTCAACCGTACTTTCTTGTATCGGTCGCCATAGTCGTTATACACCGGCACTAATGCCTGTGCTGCCGCCTGCCACCCCTTGCCCATGTTCCATTTCACACCGGGAGTCAGATTCAGCAAAATCTCATATATTTTCCCATTGTGAAACAAATCCCGGTAGTTGAAATCCGCCCCTACAAATATATCTACCTGACCAGCGGGTATGGACGGCTGTGCAATTATGGATGAATACCCATAAAAGACCAGCATGAATAGCAAAATGAACAGTTTCTTGCTTATTCTCTCGTAAGCTTTCATTTTTTCATATACGCTCGTAATTGTTTTATTGTTAATTGATGTCATAGTTCATATCCCGGTCATCTTTCATCTGATACCTTTTACCACATTTTCTACGAAACGCAAGTTTCTCTTCATCCTTTTAACCCAATGTGAGCCATCCTGATTTTACTCTAAGATGGCTCACATTGAAACGACACTCGCACAAAGTGCCTTTCAGTCTTTCACCAGAAAAGAGGTGAAAGGTTTATTTTTCCCAATCATTTATTCACACTTTCATTAGTCCAAATATAATCCTTCATGATAAAACTTTGTTTTAGCTTCCACCTTAGGTCAGTTTACAAGGAACTACACGCAGACCGTGAAACGGGCTGCTGACAACAAACGGCGGTATGCTCCCGGAGAGGGCAGCATACCGCCTGTTTTGTTGTCTAGGGTTTCCAAAGGGGTGCCCCCTTTGGCACACGACTTTGCTTGCAAAGTGTAGTGTGTTATACCTGCTGGCGTGGCTGACAGAGGAAACGGGGTGCGGTGCTTCTTGCACCCCGTTTGCTCCGGCAGGAAAACAGGCTGAATTTTTGCGAATGGGAATGAGCAAAAAATCGGCCTGTTTTCAGAGAACGGCGGCAGGTATATGAAAGCCCCCGTCCCTCGTCCTTCGCTCCGACTTGTGGACAAAGTGTCCCGAAGTGTGGCCACACTCCCGGAAAAGTAGCAGGACAGCAGGCAACCGTCAAGGCTGAAATGAACGGGTTTGCACCCGGCCTTGACCGCCGCCCGCCGTTCCGCTGAATGGGTGAACAAGGCGGCCAATCCCTCAAAGTGCTTGGCCGCTCTCTTTTTGATTTTGGAGCATTTCTTTTCCCAAAATTGAAATGGGCGGGGAAGCCATTTTAGGGCTTTCCCGCCTTGATTACCCTTTAGCAAAGACGGGCGGGGCTGTCAACGGCGGCGCATGAAATGCGCCGTTCATCTTGACCGTTGACTGGCTCGGCTGGCTTTGCTATTTTTATCGAATTGCATATTGGTAAATTGCATTGATATGTACTTGGGTTGTATTCACGATTGGCACATTAACATCTTCGGGCTTTATGGCAAGTGGCAGCTCCGTACAGGCGAGAATGAGTGCATCTACATTTTCTTTTTCAATGTATTTATTTGCCAGTGCAATCATTTTCTCTTTATCACTAGGAATTACTATGCCATTCTCTAAATTGGGGTATATCAGTTTTCCTAATAGAGATATTATTTTTTCGCTATCGCCTTTACAAGTAACATCATCGGGCGGCGAAGTTCATCTTCCATACCCGGAATATCCATCATCTCTTTAGGCGGTTCTGCTTCCTCTACAACTTTAAGCTCAAACCCATTGTTCAGCAATCCCATTATAATCTGTGTAAGTGTGTGATGTTGTTTTACTACATCACATCCTAAAAAATGTGTATTTCGTTCTCCTGTTATAAAGTAATTATCAATCGCCCAATATTGCGGTTTCCCATCATCTGTATAAATCCAATCCTGCCCAACTCCTGCGGTAAAAACAGGGTGTTCGATATTAAAAAGAAAAATTCCACCTGGTTTTAATGTCCTATACACTTTTTGAAATATTTCCACTATGTCCTCTATATAGTGCAGAGCTAAATTAGATATAACACAATCCCATTCATTTTCTGGATAGTCATATTCCTCTAATCCGCTAATACGATATTCAATTTGATTTCCTGAATTGCGCTTTTGGGCTTCCTCAATCATTTTCTTACTTAAATCGATCCCTAATATTTTTGTAGCTCCTTGTTCTTCTGCGAACTTGCAGTGCCAGCCATATCCGCACCCCAAGTCAAGAACAGATTTTCCTTCTAACGAAGGAAACAAAGGTTTTAATTGATGCCATTCACCAGCAGCTTTTAACCCCTCTTTATCAATGACAATAACATTCCCTTGTGTTTCTTCAAGAATTGCTGATCGCAAACTCGTTTTCCCTGACCCTGGTTGCCCACCAAGTAAAAAAGCGGTTGGCGATTCAACCGCTTTTTTTCCTTGAACCAATTCTTCTAAATTATCATTTAAGCGATTTTCAAATTGTTTGTCAGTAAAATTGACTATATTTGCCATATTAAGCCACTTTCTCTTTATTCAAAACTTGTTTTGAATAGCGATTCATTGACCGCCAATACTCATGAACGGCTTGTAATTCTTCTAAAGAATAATCAAAAAGATTTACACGTTTTGCAAGCTTTAATTGGTTTAATAAATTGACTTCCAATAATTGAGAGTCATTTTTATTTAATTCATGATTCAAAACATAGTTTAATACTCGATTATAAACGCTTGCCGATAATTCGTTAATGATCTCTATTTCAAATGTTTTTTCATAAGTAACTGCCATTTCATTTTCACTCCTTTTAAAGTTTGTCAGGTAAATATTTCCGAATATATTCTTCTAAGGCTTTATCCATAACTTCTTTTACGTTTCCGCCATTCTTTGCTGTTTCGATTTTTATAATATGGTGCAAGTCAGCACGAACACGAACCGTCTTATCCCCCATAATATCTTTTTTTGCACTGATTGGTGTATCATTTCGTTTTGCTTTTTGTGCGCCTAAATTTCCCACAACCACTCACTTCTTTCTATTTCTTCTTACTCTTATTTTATCATCAACAATCACAAATCACAAGTGATTTGTGATTAATCACTTGTGATTTGTGATTCTATTCTTTTTCGTTTTCTAATTGAATGATTCGCTCAAGCATTTCAAAAAATACGTTCTCATACATAGATAAAATCAATATATCCCTTTTCTCCGATTTTTACAACGGCATTGTAGGACTTTCTATCTTTCGTTTTGATTCCTTTTACCAGGGTTTCTTTTCCCTCTAGTAATTCTTTTACATTTGTTTTGGTGAGTTTTTTCTTTCTAAAATGTTCAGCTAAAGTGAAGGTACATTCAGGATAATTTGAACAACCATAAAACGATTTTTTTAATACAATATTGTTGCCACACTTAGGACATTTTCCTACAAGGGGTCCCGAGCGCTTAGTGGGAATTTGTACCCCTTATCGATACAAATTCCCCGTAGGCGCTAGGGACCTCTTTAGCTCCTTGGAAGCTGTCAGTAGTATACCTAATAATTTATCTACATTCCCTTTAGTAACGTGTAACTTTCCAAATTTACAAAAGCGACTCATAGAATTATTTCCTCCCGTTAAATAATAGATAACTATTAAAAATAGACAATACTTGCTCATAAGTAACGGTACTTAAATTGTTTACTTTGGCGTGTTTCATTGCTTGATGAAACTGATTTTTAGTAAACAGTTGACGATATTCTCGATTGACCCATTTTGAAACAAAGTACGTATATAGCTTCCAATATTTATCTGGAACATCTGTGGTATGGCGGGTAAGTTTTATTAAGACACTGTTTACTTTTGGTTTAGGATGAAAGCATTCCGCTGGCAGCTTAAGCAATTGCTGAATCGAGACTTGAGTGTGCAAGAGCAACCCTAGTGTTCGGTGAATATCCAAGGTACCCTTGTAGAATCCTTCTGCAACAATCAGATAGATGTCAGACGCATGGCTTTCAAAAACCACTTTTTTAATAATTTGTGTGCTTAAATGGTAAGGAATACTCCCAACAATTTTATACCTCTGTTTGTTAGGGAATTGAAACTGTAGAATATCTTGGTGAATTAAAGTGACACGAGTATTCAGTTTTAATTTTTCTGACGATAAGTTGAATAGATGACTGTCTAATTCAATAGACGTTACCTGTTTACTTATTTTAGCCAGTTTCGTCGTTAAATGCCCTTTACCTGTTCCAATTTCGTAAACGGTATCGGTTTCTTTTAAATTCAATTGTTTTATTATTTGGTTGAGTACTTTTTCACTCGTTAAAAAGTTTTGAGAATATTTTATATTTTTGTTCATGTAATCACTCCTTCTTAATTACAAATTTTTAGCATCTAATTTAACTTCAATAGACTAATAACAATGTTTGGTCTTGCTTCACTTTGTGCTTGTCGGAAGCCTAAATAGTAACTGCGTTTTGCTTCGTGTCCGTCTGGCAACCGCTCAAATTGTTCATCAAGTTCTGATACACCTTCTTCGTTATAGCGTGGATCAAATTCTTCTAAAAAGTCTGCTTCCTCTACAACTTTAAGCTCAAACCCATTGTTCAGCAATCCCATTATAATCTGTGTAAGTGTGTGATGTTGTTTTACTACATCACATCCTAAAAAATGTGTATTTCGTTCTCCTGTTATAAAGTAATTATCAATCGCCCAATATTGCGGTTTCCCATCATCTGTATAAATCCAATCCTGCCCAACTCCTGCGGTAAAAACAGGGTGTTCGATATTAAAAAGAAAAATTCCACCTGGTTTTAATGTCCTATACACTTTTTGAAATATTTCCACTATGTCCTCTATATAGTGCAGAGCTAAATTAGATATAACACAATCCCATTCATTTTCTGGATAGTCATATTCCTCTAATCCGCTAATACGATATTCAATTTGATTTCCTGAATTGCGCTTTTGTGCTTCCTCAATCATTTTCTTACTTAAATCGATCCCTAATATTTTTGTAGCTCCTTGTTCTTCTGCGAACTTGCAGTGCCAGCCATATCCGCACCCCAAGTCAAGAACAGATTTTCCTTCTAACGAAGGAAACAAAGGTTTTAATTGATGCCATTCACCAGCAGCTTTTAACCCCTCTTTA
>NZ_JAHQVH010000051.1:0-43559 GCF_019052435.1 Bacteroides sp. MSK.20.12
TTTCGATATGAACAACTATTGGGAAATGGAGTTCCAGCGTCAGACAGACCAGTGGTGGACGATGCCGCACATACATAAATATTACAACCTGTTGAAATCCTTTGCCGCTCCCGTCGATGTGATCTCGGAGAAGGAGGATTTTTCGGGTTATCCCTTCCTGATTGCGCCGGCTTATCAGTTGCTTGATAACAATTTGGTAGAACGTTGGACTGAATACGTGAAGAATGGAGGACATCTGATTCTGACCTGCCGTACCGGACAGAAAGACCGTAATGCCAAACTGTGGGAGGCTCCTTTGGCTGCTCCCATCCACCAACTGGCCGGAATAAACAGCTTGTACTATGACCATCTGCCTCACAGTCTCTACGGAAAAGTAGATTTTGGCGATGAGGAATACGCCTGGAACAATTGGGCGGACGTACTAACTCCGGCTGCCGGAACAGATGTTTGGGCTGTGTATGCGGACCAGTTTTATAAGGGAGCTGCTTCCGTGATACACCGTAGACTGGGTAAAGGAACGGTCACCTATATCGGAACGGATACCGATGACGGGAAATTGGAGAAAGAAGTAGTACGTCGTGTATATGAGGAAGCCGGTGTACCGACTGAAGATTTACCATACGGAGTAGTGAAGGAATGGCGGGACGGTTTTTATATCGCTTTGAACTATACATCGGACATTCAGGAAATAGCCATTCCCGATGAGGCGGAGATATTGATCGGCAGTGCACGCCTCGAACCTGCCGGAGTGGTGGTATGGAAAGAAAAAACAAATAAATAATAAACCAACTGGTAAATATATGAAAATAAGGAATCTTTTATGTTATGTTTTGTGCGGATTTATATTCTTTTCTTGTTCGCAATCTAACGAAAGGAAAGATATAGAGATGGATCATTTTATTACAGATTTGCTGAATCAAATGACTCTCCATGAGAAGCTCGGACAGTTGAATTTGCCTTCCGGTGGTGACCTTGTTACCGGTTCTGTAATGAACGGTGAGCTTGGAGAGATGATTCGTAAACAGGAGATCGGTGGCTTTTTCAATGTAAAGGGAGTCCATAAGATTTACGCCCTGCAACGTTTGGCCGTGGAGGAAAGTCGTCTGAAAATTCCCTTGCTTGTTGGTGCGGATGTTATCCATGGTTATGAAACCATTTTTCCTATTCCTTTAGCGCTTTCCTGTAGTTGGGATACACTGGCAGTGGAACGGATGGCTCGTATTTCTGCCGTTGAAGCCAGTGCCGACGGTATCAGTTGGACTTTCAGTCCCATGGTTGACATTTGTCGCGATAGCCGTTGGGGACGCATTGCCGAAGGTAGTGGTGAAGACCCTTATTTGGGTTCTCTGTTTGCAAAAGCATATGTGCGCGGTTATCAGGGTAACAATATGCAGGGAAAAGATGAGATCTTGTCCTGTGTGAAACATTTTGCACTTTATGGTGCTTCCGAGTCAGGTCAGGATTACAACACGGTGGATATGAGTCGGCAACGTATGTATAATGAATATCTTGCCCCTTATCGGGCAGCAGTTGATGTCGGTGTTGGTAGTGTGATGAGCTCCTTTAATTTGGTGGATGGCATTCCAGCTACAGCGAATAAATGGTTGCTGACTGACCTGTTGCGTGATGAATGGGGCTTCCGCGGGCTATTGGTGACAGACTATAACTCTATTGCCGAAATGTCCACTCATGGTGTGGCCCCTCTGAAAGAGGCTTCCATACGTGCTTTACAGGCGGGAACGGACATGGATATGGTTTCCTGCGGTTTTCTGAACACACTTGCAGAATCTCTGAAAGAGGGTAAGGTTACCGAGGAACAGATTAATACAGCTTGCCGACGTGTGTTGGAAGCAAAGTATAAATTAGGTCTGTTTTCAGATCCGTATAAATACTGTGATACCTTACGTACCAAAGATGTTCTTTATGCGGATGTTCACCGTGCCGCAGCACGTGAGATTGCTGCTGAAACATTTGTCCTGCTGAAGAACACCGATAATCTGCTTCCGCTCGAACAGAAGGGACGAATAGCCCTAATAGGACCTATGGCTGATGCGCGTAACAATATGTGCGGAATGTGGAGTATGACTTGTACTCCTTCCCGTCATGCTACTTTGTTGGAGAGTCTTCGTTCTGCAGTAGGTGATAAGGCTGAAATACTATATGCGAAAGGTAGCAATATCTACTATGACGAGAGGCTTGAGAAGGGTGCTGTCGGCATACGTCCTTTGGAACGTGGCGACAATCGTCAATTACTGGATGATGCACTTGCTACAGCTGCTCGCGCGGATATTATTGTTGCTGCTTTAGGTGAATGTGCGGAAATGAGTGGCGAATCGGCTTCACGTACAAATCTTAATATTCCCGATGCCCAACAGGATTTGTTGAAGGCTTTGGTAAAAACGGGTAAACCTGTTGTGCTGCTTTTGTTTACGGGGCGCCCGTTAGTTTTGAATTGGGAGGAGGCGAATGTCCATTCCATTTTGAATGTCTGGTTTGGTGGTAGTGAAACGGGTGACGCTATTGCTGATGTGTTGTTCGGCAAAATGTCTCCGAGTGGTAAATTGACTACTACTTTTCCCCGTTCGGTCGGTCAGCTTCCTTTATTCTATAATCACTTGAACACAGGACGTCCCGACCCTGATAATAGTACTTTCAATCGTTATTCCAGTAATTATTTGGATACAACCAATGAACCTCTTTATCCTTTCGGATACGGTTTAAGTTATACCCGTTTTACCTATGGAGATATGCATTTGAGTTCGGAAACATTATCTGAGAATGGAGACTTGACGGTATCTGTGACCGTGAGTAATGTAGGGAATTATGATGGATACGAGATAGTACAACTTTATTTGCATGATATATACGCGGAAATAGCCCGGCCGATAAAAGAACTGAAAGGTTTCGAACGAATCTTCCTGAGAAAGGGTGAAAGCCGTGAAGTGAAGTTTATCATTACCGCAGCAGACTTGAAGTTTTATAATTCGGAATTGCAATATCTTTATGAGCCGGGAGAATTTGATGTAATGGTAGGGCCGAACTCTCGCGATGTACAGACTAAACGTTTTAAAGCTGAATAATGTGAACGATAGCTATAGCACAGTTTGATATAAAATAAGTAGAAATAGATGATTATAAAAAGAAATAAAGATGAAAAAACTTCGATACTTTCTCATACTGACATGTATGATTTTATGCGTTGACAATGTCGTTGCCGAGATTGTCTTGCCTCAAATTTACACTGACAATATGGTACTACAACGAAATTCAACCATTACAATGTCAGGGCATGCCAATCCGAAATCGAGAGTTACTCTCTCTGCTGACTGGTTACAGGAAAGTATATCGACACAGGCCAATATCGACGGTTACTTCTCATTGCGTTTTAGCACTCCTGTTGCTGGTGGTCCTTACTCAATGGTAATAAATGATGGTGTAGATAAAAAAGTATTGCAAAATATTCTCATTGGTGAGGTCTGGATATGCTCAGGGCAGTCGAACATGGAATTCCCGATACGTGGAGACTGGGCCAGACTTATGGATGCCGATCAGATTGTCGCTTCAATGCATCATCCGGCTCTGCGTTTAATGCAAATTAAGAATACAACATCGCTCGCTCCACTTGATGATGCTGCCGTAGAATATGGTTGGATAGAATCTTCGCCATCGGCAGCTTCGTTTTCGGCAATAGGTTATTTATATGGCACGATGCTACAGGATTCGCTTAATATACCTATCGGTATTATAGATGCCACATGGGGAGGAACGGATATTGAAGCATGGACTCCTCAAAAATCTCTAAGGAATGTGCCTGAAATAAAAAACATAAACCGGCTGCTCGAAAGTAGCCTTTCGGAAGATGAACTACGGGATAACATATTCAAAAAGCTTTATGATGAATATGATGCACCTCAGAAGATTGAATATCCTATTAATCGGGCGCTTTTTCATCAGGAAATTCCATGGAAGAGCATGAGTGTGCCGTCTCTATGGGAAGACAATGGCCTGCCAGGGCTCGATGGTGTTGTTGTATTTCAATATGAATTGGAACTTCCACAGGAAGCTGCCGGTAGCCCCTTGCAATTGCATATCGGAGCAATAGATGATTATGACTGCACATATTTCAATGGGGTTAAAGTAGGGGTTACATCAGGTTTTGAGAAAGCTCGTCATTACTTTGTCGATGGTCGCTATGTTAATGCTGGAAAAAACGTCATAACTATTGAGGTAGTAGACAATGGTGGAGGTGGTGGTATTTGGAAATCATCATATGCAGATGTCAATGGTGTGTCATATTCATTAGACGGAATGTGGTCGTATATAGTTTTAAGTGATTTTGCGAAGTCGCACATAAAATTCAAAGAGCCTACATCGCCTAATTTCCCGACCGTGCTCTATAATGCAATGATTTATCCACTTACGCAAATGCCTGTTGCCGGTGTTATATGGTATCAAGGTTGCAATAACGTTGGGCGTGACCAAATGTATGAGGTATGTTTCAAGAATATGATAAAAGGATGGCGTGAAGCATTTGGAAAACCTGATATGCCGTTCTATTTTGTGCAGTTGGCTGGTTTTCTGCAGCCTGTTGCGGTGCAGCCGGAGTCTGAATGGGCTCTTCTGCGTCAGGCACAAGCGAAAGCTCTTGAATTACCAAATACCGCAATGGCAAGTGCTGTAGATTTAGGCAATCCAATTGATATCCACCCGACAAATAAGGCTGAAGTCGCACGACGACTATGTCTTTTGGCTTTGGATAAGACGTATGGACAACGACAAATCTGCGAGGCTCCTGTATGTATTGAAACAAAGTTTGAAGGTAACAAAGCCCTGCTGAGATTCGACAAATTAGTAAAATCTCATGGAGGTGTAATTACAGGATTTATTGTTGGTGACAAGGATAATAATTGGGGATATGCAAATGCCCGAATGATTGATGACAAGACGATAGAATTAAAATCTGTTCTTGTAGAGAGACCTTCAGTTGTGCGCTATAATTGGGCTGATTATCCGGACGGTAACCTTTATGGAGACAATAATCTCCCTGTTTTGCCTTTTGCGACTGATAAGTAGAATAAGTGATCTCAGTTAGCGTCTCAGTAAAACATGGAACGTCTCCTTTTTAGTGTTAAAAATCAGACAATAACCATATTTTGTAGGGAGTTCCTTACACATTAATCAATTGAAAATAGTATCATAAATTATTATACAATGAAAAATAAATGGAATGTTAGTGTTGTGTTTTTATTCTTTTTAGCGGGAATATGTGTATGTGCCTGTACACAGAAATCTAGTTCTTCAAATAACAGCCGTTGGCCGGAAGAGAAAATACAGAAATGGTATGACAATCAGCCTTGGCTGGTCGGTTGCAATTATATTCCGGCAACGGCAATCAATCAGATAGAAATGTGGAGTACGGATACTTTCGATCCTGAACAGATTGACAAAGAACTATCATGGGCGCATGAACTGGGCTTTAATACCTTACGCGTTTTCTTGAGCAGTGTCGTATGGCAAAATGATGCGGCAGGAATGAAGAAACGTATGGATGAATTCTTGAATATTTGCAGGAAGTATTCAATCCGCCCTATGTTTGTGTTCTTCGATGATTGTTGGAATCCGGAGTCAACTTATGGTGAACAACCAAAACCGAAGCCGGGTGTTCATAATTCCGGCTGGGTGCAGGACCCTTCGTGTAGCTTGCGCAAAGATACACTGACTTTATATCCTTTTCTACAAGAGTATGTAAAAGATATTGTTCGGACCTATGCTAACGATGACCGGATATTGATGTGGGATTTGTATAATGAACCCGGAAATAGTAAACATGAAGAAACTTCTTTGTCTTTATTGACAAATGTCTTTCGTTGGGTGCGCGATTGTAAACCGTCACAACCGATTACTGCCGGTGTATGGGACTATAATTCTCCCCGGAAGAATGTCCTGAATGCGTTTGTGTTGAATCATTCGGACATCATCTCTTATCATAATTACGATAATGAGGAGCGGCATGGCGAATGTATCAAATTTCTGAAGATGCTTAACCGTCCGTTGATCTGTACTGAATATATGGCGCGTCGCAATGACAGTCGCTTTTGTAATGTTCTTCCTTTGATGAAAAAAGAAAAGGTAGGCGCCATCAATTGGGGATTTGTTGCAGGAAAGACAAATACTATTTTTGCCTGGGATGACGTTATTTCGTCAGGCGAAGAACCGGAATTATGGTTTCATGATATCTATCGTTCTACCGGAGTACCTTATCAACAGGAAGAAGTCGATTGTATTCAATCTCTGACAGGAGAAAGATAGAATCCACATAAAGATTATTATCCGCAAACATCTTCATCAAACCGCTTCTGGCAAATTGGATTTCAGCTTGTTCAATTTGTTTGTCAATGAAGTCCGGATAACCAAATCTTTTATATCGTTCGGACTCCGGCTTTACCCCGTGTGGATATGCAAAGTGCCGTATATCCCTTTTGGAAGATAACTCGGAAGTCCGAACCGCGCAGGTTCAGGCTTTCCGAGCTGGGTGGGGCTACCGAACTTAGCAGGCGAATTGAATTAGTCCACCAAAATCTGCCTGAATCTCACAAATTCTTTTTATATTTGTGATTCAAGAGCACAAGATAAGGAAAATGATGAAACAGTCTATTTATTCTTTTAAACAATTACTGTCAGGAGGCTTGCTTTGTTGCGTAAGCGTCTCTGCGATGCCGTTACTTCTTCCATTTGTCCAAATATATCCTTTGCAGGAATTCTTTCCGGTCTTTGATTGGATTCCTTTTTCCAATATGGTATGATAAGTCTCATCCATATGCAGATAATCATCCTTGTGGACGGCATCGTGCAGAACTTCCTGCAGGACATCAAACACCCGGGCCGCTTTCCGGATCAGCCCGTGTGCGGTGGACTTGTTCATTTTGAAGCCGTTTTCGGCAAAGAGTTTGATGATTCTTTCCACCGACATGGAATAAATATAACGTAATTGCAGGATACCGGTAATGAAAGAGGCATCATAATTGGAGTTCAGCAACGGCGTGGCAGGCAGGCTCCCGGCTATAATATTTCCCATGTACCGGCAATAATACTGGTGGTTAATATGTTTGATGAAACGGGGAGGGATATATTCGTAGCGGATGGAATCCACTATCTTCAAAAACTCCCCAAATTCGGGCTGGAAGCCGGGACAGGACGGATAGATGTCATGTTCTTGTATCTCCAGGTCAAAGTATTCCTTACGCCGGGCATTGTTGTTGCCGCGTTCCTTTGGAGAGGGAGCTTTTTTCTTTCGGTTCCCTACCGGTTCGTCAGCGGATGGAATAGGGATTATTTTCTCTGATTTTTTAGTTATCAGTTTGCTTAATGCCTGGTTAGTCTTCTGCATTTTCTGCATAGACGCTTCCTTTGCAGAAAAGGCTTTTTCAAGCGATTGTAGTGCTTCTGTAAGAGTTTCAACCTGATGGGTAAGAAGGAAGACATTGTTCGACTGGGCAGACAACTGTTCGGGCATACGCTTGTTCTGATCAAGCAGCTGATTGTTTTGTTCTTTGGAAAAACGTAATTGTTCCTCCAGCAAGCTTATTATCCGTTTGTAATTTATGGTGTAAAGATACGGATAATATGTTAGTAAAATAAATTATGTTCATGATTAAATATTTGTATATCAATGTGTTAATCTGTTAAAAGCTAGGTTTTAAAACGTTTTCTCAGAAGTACTGAGCGCGGCGAGATGCCTTTCATTATCATAAAAAAGATCTCCCATTCAAGCTTACACAGCCCTTGAGAAGACTTAAAACGGGGTAATTCAAAAGTACCTTCTTCCAATCGTTTTTGATATAAAATAAATCCATCGGTATCCCAGCGAAGTACTTTGACCATGTCTTTTTTCTTGCCGAAAAACAGGAAAGCGTCTCCGCTTAAGGGGTTGGCATTCATCTGCGAGCGGATTAATTCAGAAAGGCATTCGATTCCTTTATTCATATCAATATAGCGTGGATAAAGGTAGTAACTAATGTATTCATTCAGACTGAACATAGCTTTGGGTACTTAGTTTGTTATAGGATTCGATGAATTTGGTCAATGCCGTGGCATGGGCTTGTCGGATATTGACTGTCACGCCGTCAGGAAATGTAATGGAAACGCCTTTTAAAACTTCAGGGGAGGATACAACCTGCACGGCAGCCGGCTCTTGTTCAGCAGGCGGACGGGAAGTTTTACGCCGTCCGTAAAAGGTCTGGGGGATTTCAAAAGCGGGAGCAGAGGTGGAACGTTTCAACAAGACTTCATAATATAATACGCTGAGATCAATGCCACGACGACGCATCCATTGACGGACACTTTCAACACGGACATTGTAGAGTTCACAAAAAGACTGAAAACTCAAATAACTGTCAGGAAAACTACGAAGATGGTGCTTGTAGTCTTCAACAATCAAAGGATAAGGAAGATTAGGAGGAGCCGTCTTTTTTTTGAGGGCAAAGGTAGAAGACAATGGCAAATAAAACAAGACGGCATCGCGGAGACGCTTACCGATTTGAAGTATGTCGGTGAAAGTGGTGAAAGCGTGATAGAAGGGCTTTTGCATGGTCGCTTTCACCCGTTTTCTTGTTTTGGACGGAGGTTTCAGGAAGAAGGTGAAAGCGGTGAAGGATGTAGTCTTATAGATGATTTACTTTCATTGTTTGATTGAATAGTAAGGCTTTTTTAGTTATCTGTTAAATTGATAATATATCTGCTTAGAGGGGATTATTTAATAGCATCGAACTTCAGTGTCCCGTTTACGTCGATAATTTTCAAAGTACGGTTACCCTTTATTCCCATATCAATGAAATTGACCTTGTATAAACCATTTCCCAATGCAGTTACTGATGTTACTTTAGATATGTCGCTTGGTCCGTCTTGCATACCTGTTCGGAAGTTCCATATCGCATATCCTTCGCCGTCATACTCGTAGTTATCTTTCAGCTGCTTTTGCAATTTGGCTGTACAATGCTTTTTTACTGCCGGAACATAATTCTTTGCTCCAAAAACGTAGTTTGCGTAGAAATCTTTGATGAACTGAATGGTTTTGGTATTGTCCACTTTAGGTGATTGTAGAATAATGGCAGTCCCATTGGCGAGAACAGCCTCATTGTCGAGACAACAAGCTTGAATTTGTATGGGTTGTAGGGCAAATCCTAGATGAATGATATATAAAAATAAAATCTTTTTCATATTCGTATATTATGTATTTTGAAAGTCTTATTTAGATTTAGCGACCTATTGCAAAGATAGCGTTAATTACGAAAAATGAACGAAGTATGTGAGAAAAAGATAATAATATCATATCAAAAGATGAAATGAATTGTCCAAAGCCATTTTGATAAGAGAGGGGAATGAATGTTATAATTAGCGATGAATAGGGGATATTTCGTTTATCTATACATTGCAGGGCAGCCGGATAGTAGCCTCATTGATTGTACTATTCTATTAAATGATATAGATTTAATGTGTATCTTTGTAAAAAATGCAAAATAAAATATGGAATCAAAATAAATGAAATTAGATAATTATGAAAAACATTTTCCTTCCTAAAGTAACGATGTGTATAATTGCACTGTTTACTTTAATTTTACCAGCTTCTGCACAAAATACAAATGCGACAGATGAGTACAAAGAAACGTTGAAGAAAATCATGGATTTTTCTGGTACTTCGACTACTACGGATGACTTTCTCCAGAGATTATCATCTATAATGAAATTGAATGCGCCGAAAAAGGATGAGGCTTATTGGAATGAGTTCTCTAAAAACTGGAAAGAGAAAGTAGAAAATAAGATGTTTGAAATGTATATGCCTGTTTATGAGAAGCATTTAACATTGGAAGAATTAAAAGCTGTTGCTGCATTTTATGAATCTCCCGTAGGTAAAAAATATAAAGAGGCTTCATTGATTGTTATGCGTGAGACAACACCGTTGTTAGTGCAGCAACTCCATACCGAGATGTCCAAAGAGGTAATGCCGGAGAAAAGTGAACGAGTAAAAAGAGGTGAACAGCGGTTGAAAGAATATGAGCAAAAGAAGAAGCGTGATAAAGAATTATATGCACAAGCCTATATGCTTCCAAGCGATAGTATAGTTATAGTTCCTGAAGAAGTGTATGAGAAAGCGTATGAGAATGGGATGTCTACAAGTCCTTCTTTATATTCGATTGAAAGGAGAAAGAATGATACTAAAGTGACATTCATACAACCTATTTATTGGGATTGGCAATGGTTGTATTATAGTCCGGGATTTAAGATTATCGATAAGAAAAGTGGCGATGAGTATAATGTGCGGGGATATGATGGTGGAGCTCCGATGGGGAGGCTGTTGGCTGTCAAAGGATTTAATCATAAATATATTTATATCAGTCTTTTATTCCCGAAACTGAAGAAAAGTGTGAAAGAAATAGATATTCTTGAGTTGCCACACAAAAAAGATAAAGAACAGTTGCCTTCTAATGATGATGGAAAGTTTAAATCATTTTTTAATATAGAGGTGAAGGATTATCAGGTCGTTTCCGATAAGAAAAATAAGAAGATCTATTATTAGTTTAAATGATTATTAGAATTTGAAATGACAATAGCAGGTATTGAACATAAGTGTGAACTGTTTTTTTTGATATAAACTTATTCCGTATGAGAAATCGAATTATGATTTTATGCACGTTTTGTGCTATTGCTATATTTTCTTCTGCACAAGGAAAGTTTTCGATTAGAGGCAATGCTGGTGAGAAATGGAATAATCAGTTGTTGTATTTGTGTCTGATGGATGATGGAGAGAAAGCCAAAGAAGTCATTCTCGACAGTGCAAAAGTGAAAAAGGGAAAGTTCTCTTTTTCTGGTGTACGTCAGACACCGAATATTGCACTTATTAAGGATAGGGATGGAGAAACTTATCCGTTGATTCTCGAAAAAGGAAAGATTGTGATTAATCTTACCACGAGGACCGTAGGAGGTACACCGCTGAACGATACTTTGGATGTGGCTTGGAAAGGAATGCAGTCGGTGATAAATAATAACAAAAAAATAGTGGAAAGTAATATTTCACTTGTTATGAGTCAGAAATCCGGAGAGAGTTTTAGAGAAGCACTGAAACGGGATACTGCATTTGCTGCAATATGGCGGAGAAATGTGGAGATAGATTTGGCACAGAGGGATTCGATTCGCGCTTTTGTAGAAAAACACCAAAACAGTTTGGTGGGAGTATTTCTGTTATCTTTAGAAGAGGTGTCTATGTATTACAGTTTTTTAGAAGATATGATGAGCGAGGCTTCTCCTGTGTTTTCGCAGCATGTATTGGTGAAAGATAAATTAGAAAAAATGAGGCAAATGGCCCGGCGTTTTGAGGCCGAACGTGAAAAGAAAATGACTCCGGAGGAGCGTGAAGAACAAAAGAAACGGCAGGCAATGGACGCTAAGATAAAAATTGGCGAACGTTTTCCGAACGCTAAGGTGAAAGACAATGCTGGAGAGATAAAACAGTTGTCCGACTATGTAGGTAAGGGGAAGTATGTGTTAATAGACTTTTGGGCTTCATGGTGCGGTCCGTGCCGGAATGAAATGCCCAATGTGAAAGCTGCTTATGAGAAATATGCTTCTAAGGGATTTGAGGTGATTAGTATCTCTATAGATAAGAAACAGAAAGCTTGGAGGACTGCTATTGAAGAACTCGGAATGAACTGGACACAAGTATTGAATGTGGATGCTGCTGATGTATATGGTATTTATGCAATACCCAAAACTTTTCTTGTAGATCCGGGGGGCATTGTTGTTGCAAAAGATTTAAGAAGTAAGAAGCTGGAAAAGACATTGTTTAATCTGTTGGAATGATTGTTGTATTATAGTATCGTGATTTGCTAATCTGGATGAATTTGTTCGTATTGGTGGACAATTCATACCTGCCGTGACTGTTATATCGGATTTCTTACAGCAAGTATGAATAGCTATGGCTTAAATCAGAAGCCCGTCCAATAGCTCTAAATAAAGTCCGATAGCTTCTTCTATCTCTTTCAGCATAATATATTCCTCTGCCGTGTGTGAACGTGACGAGCGTCCCGGACCAATTTTTACCGATGGGAAGGACATTAAGGCTTGGTCGGACAATGTTGGAGAACCAAAAGGAACGCGTCCTAACTTCATAGCTTTCTGTACAAATGGGTGTTTCTCGTCAATTCGTGAAGAATTGAGACGGAATGAACGGGCTTGGGCTTCACAGGAAATATGCTTTTTGATTTCAGCAAACAGTTCTTCATTTGAGTAAAGCTCGTTGCTCCGGACATCGACGATGAAAGTACATTTATCGGGAATCACATTGTGTTGTGTACCGGCATTGATAACAGTAACACTCATCTTCACGGGACCTAACAAGGGCGATTCTTTCTCAAAACGATAGTCACGGAACCAGGCAATATCATCCAATACTTTGTAAATAGCATTGTCTCCTTCATTACGCGCTGCGTGTCCTGCTTTACCTGTTGCGGTAACATCTAGTACCATTAATCCCTTCTCGGCAATGGCGGGTTGCATCTCTGTAGGTTCACCTACTATGGCGAACGAAACAGGAGGGAGCCCCTGTAATACACTCTCAATGCCATCCTTGCCTGAAATTTCTTCTTCACAAGAGGCCAGATAAATCAGATTATATTTCTGCGAAGTACGACATAGTTGCAGGAACACCTGTAATAACGAAACAACGCTGGCACCGGCATCGTTACTTCCTAATCCATATAACTTACCGTTTTCTTCACGTGGAGTGAACGGATCTTTCCGCCAACCGTTAACCGGTTTCACTGTGTCTATGTGGGAGTTAAGTAAAATAGTCGGCTTCTTCAGATCAAACATCGGACTAAAGCACCACACATTATTTCCTTTACGTCCCGTCTGCATACCTGCCATTTCGATATAGTTTTGCAGGAAATCCGCAGCTTGGGTTTCTTCCCGGCTGATTGAAGGAATACTAATCAGTGATTTAAGCAGGCTTACAGCCTCTGTTGTCATATACGGAATATCATATTTCATAGTGCAAATCTTTTATCTATACCTTAATATTTGCACAAAGATAGTCGTTTTGAGCAATAGTTTCAAATAAAACTAATACCTTTGTACCATATTTACTAATACAAAGAGTATGACTTATCATCATTTATCTGTCCTGGTCCATCGTCAGGCCGAAAAATATGGCGACAAGGTAGCCTTAAAATACCGTGACTATGAGACAGCTCAATGGATTCCTATTTCATGGAAGCAGTTCTCCGGATCAGTACGGCAAGCAGCTAATGCTTTCGTGGCATTGGGAGTGGAAGAACAAGAGAATATCGGTATATTTTCACAGAATAAACCTGAATGGTTCTATGTCGACTTTGGCGCGTTTGCCAATCGGGCTGTTACTATTCCGTTTTATGCAACGAGTTCACCTGCGCAGGCGCAATATATCATTAATGATGCGCAGATTCGTTTCCTTTTTGTAGGCGAGCAATACCAGTATGATGCTGCTTTCAGCATCTTTGGTTTCTGCACCTCTCTGCAACAACTGATTATTTTTGACCGTTCGGTAGTGAAAGATCCCCGCGACGTATCGTCTATCTATTTTGATGAGTTTATGGCGATGGGAGAGGGATTACCTCACAATGATACGGTAGAAGAGCGTACCGAACGGGCTTCATACGATGACTTGGCAAACATTCTCTATACATCCGGCACAACGGGTGAACCGAAGGGCGTCATGCTTCATCATTCCTGTTATCTGGAACAGTTTCATACACACGATGACCGTTTGACGACCATGTCGGATAAGGATGTATCTATGAACTTCCTCCCCTTGACACACGTGTTTGAGAAAGCATGGTGTTATCTCTGTATTCATAAAGGAGTGCAGATTTGTATCAATCTCCGTCCGGCGGATATTCAGACAACGATTAAGGAAATTCGTCCGACGCTGATGTGTAGTGTTCCCCGTTTCTGGGAGAAAGTATATGCAGGTGTACAGGAGAAAATTAATGAAACAACAGGGTTGAAGAAAGCACTGATGCTGGATGCTATTCGGGTAGGTAGAATCCATAATCTGGATTATCTGCGTTTGGGTAAGACTCCTCCGGTGATGAATCAACTGAAATATAAATTCTACGAAAAGACAATCTACTCTCTACTGAAAAAAACAATCGGTATTGAGAACGGTAACTTTTTCCCGACTGCCGGTGCTGCTGTTCCCGATGAGATTAATGAATTCGTTCATTCGGTAGGAATCAATATGGTGGTAGGATATGGACTGACGGAATCTACGGCTACTGTATCTTGTACACTGCCGGTTGGCTATGATATCGGTTCGGTAGGTGTTGTACTGCCGGGGATTGAAGTGAAAATCGGTGAAGACAATGAAATCCTGCTTCGGGGTAAGACGATCACAAAAGGCTATTACAAAAAAGCGGAAGCCACAGCTGCCGCTATTGAGCCGGATGGCTGGTTCCATACAGGTGATGCCGGTTACTTTAAAAATGGACAGCTTTTCCTGACGGAACGTATTAAAGATTTATTCAAAACATCAAACGGCAAATACGTCGCTCCGCAAGCTTTGGAAACGAAGTTGGTCATTGACCGTTATATCGACCAGATTGCCATTATCGCCGATCAACGTAAGTTTGTCTCGGCTCTGATTGTTCCTGTATATGGATTTGTGAAAGAGTATGCCAAAGAAAAGGGTATTGAATATAAGGATATGACGGAACTGTTGCAGCATCCGAAGATTGTAGGATTGTTCCGTGCGCGGATCGATACACTTCAGCAACAATTTGCGCACTATGAACAAATCAAACGTTTCACTTTACTGCCTGAGCCATTCAGCATGGAACGTGGAGAACTGACTAATACGTTGAAATTGAAACGGTCGGTAGTTGCCAAGAATTATAGTGAGCAGATTGAAAAGATGTACGAAGAAAATGAGAAATAAGAGATGGACGGTGACGGTGAACGTTAAATATGAAACGGTAAACCGTAAACGATAAGTCGCAAACAATAAAACGGTGAACAAAATCTGTGCAATTGGCAGAGTTGTTCACCGTTTATTATTTATAAGTACATCTCCCTAATTAGTTTGTATTGTTTTCATTTTTACAAATTCCTTATAAAGAAAAACTTCTTGATTTTGATAGTATAAACTTATTTAGAGGACATACTTAGTTTATTCGTTCCTTTTTAGTATCCGAAAATCTGCTCCTGTGTCAATTCTTCAATAGGACCTACAGCTTTCAGCTTATCCAGTTCCAAATCCTTCTTATCTCCCAGAATGCAATAAACATACGTGCGTCCTTTTACCCATTGCTTTTGGAAATCGGCAATGTCTTTCAGCGTCATGTTCTGTATATCATTGTAGAGCTTGATACGCGGGTCTACGTTTTGGCCTAGGTCCTGTGCATTGATATAACTCCAGATGATGTCACCTTTGATGATACGTTCGGTACGCAGGCGGTTCGTTAATCCGTCTTTAGCCAGTTTGAATGCAGCCTCCGATTCCGGCATATTCTCATTCAGTCCGGAGAGTACGACATACGTACGTTCGTTGCCTGGAGATACGTAGAAAGTACAAGCCAAGCGATAGAATTCACTTTTCAGTTCCTCCGGTGTCATGTCCGAAGTACCCAGAGATTATGTCAGGAAGAGTGACAAGCAAGAAAGTTTCAATAGTTTGTTCATAATATGACAACATTTTAATAACAAAAACAAAGGTAGCAGATTTTTGCTTATCTTTGTCCCCCGATATCTGAATTTTGTAAATAATAAAATTGTAAATCAAATGATTACTATTGAACAACTTAAAGACGTGAAAGAGCGCACTGATGCGCTGAGGAGGTATCTTTGACATCGACGGGAAGAAAATTCAAGTCGAAGAAGAGCAATTAAGAACACAAGCTCCGGGATTTTGGGATGACCAGAAGAAGGCCGAAGCTCAAATGAAATTGGTGAAAGACCTGCAAAAGTGGATTGAAGGATACAACGAACTCAAGACATTGGCAGATGAACTTGAACTGGCATTTGATTTCTATAAAGAAGAACTGGTGACCGAGGAAGATGTGGACGCTGCTTACGCCAAAGCTAGTGAAGCGGTAGAGGCACTCGAACTCAAAAATATGCTTCGTGACGAAGCCGACCAGATGGATTGTGTGTTGAAAATCAATTCAGGTGCCGGTGGTACGGAAAGTCAGGACTGGGCTTCTATGCTGATGCGTATGTATCTGCGTTATGCCGAGACCAACGGTTATAAAGCTACCATTGCCAACCTTCAGGAAGGTGACGAAGCCGGAATCAAAACCTGTACTATCAATATTGAAGGTGATTTTGCATACGGTTATTTGAAGGGAGAGAACGGTGTGCACCGCCTGGTTCGTGTTTCTCCGTACAATGCGCAAGGTAAACGTATGACTTCCTTTGCTTCTGTATTCGTTACTCCGCTGGTGGATGACAGTATCGAGGTAAATATTTTGCCTGCCAACATCTCTTGGGATACATTCCGAAGCGGTGGTGCCGGTGGACAGAATGTAAATAAGGTAGAATCCGGTGTCCGTTTGCGTTATCAATACAAAGATCCTTATACCGGTGAGGAAGAAGAAATCCTGATTGAAAATACCGAAACCCGTGACCAGCCGAAGAACCGTGAGAATGCAATGCGTCAACTACGTTCCATCTTGTATGATAAGGAATTGCAGCATCGTATGGCAGAACAGGCGAAAGTGGAAGCCGGTAAGAAGAAGATCGAGTGGGGGTCCCAGATCCGTAGCTACGTATTTGATGACCGTCGCGTGAAAG
This sequence comes from Bacteroides sp. MSK.20.12, assembly GCF_019052435.1. Lineage (NCBI taxonomy): Bacteria > Pseudomonadati > Bacteroidota > Bacteroidia > Bacteroidales > Bacteroidaceae > Bacteroides > Bacteroides sp. MSK.20.12. Next base: position 16,819 of record NZ_JAHQVH010000051.1, read on the forward strand.
ATCATCGTACCAACTATCAGACTTCGGATGTGAACGGTGTGATGGATGGCAAAATAGATGGCTTTATCAAAGCTTATCTGATGGAGTTTTCTTCACAAGAATCATAAAAAATAAAATTAGCAAGTGTTATTTTTGGAAAGTTAAAAGATTTGTACTTACTTTGTTAGCGTTGAACTTAAAAGCTAACTATTATGAGTAAGGGGAAGAAAAAAGTAGCGATTACCAAAAAAGAAGAAGAACAAGCTCAAAAGGTTGTCAAAATAGTGTTCGTCTCATTAATTATTTTGGCATTGATTATGCTGATTGCATTTTCCTTTTTCGGCTGATAAGTTCACCACAAATTACACGGTCAACCCAGACTGTTTGGCTATTAATAGAATGAATATCAAATCCAATCTGTGTTAATCTGCGTAATCTGTGGTGAACTCTTTGTTTTGTAATGCATTTGTATTCTATGTAATATGAATGTAACTTTTCTGTCATTTTCCTGTATTCGATTTGTCATCTTCGTGTATCCTCACAGTTGTACTTTTGCCGTGAATTTAGTAGCATATAACTGAAATGAGTAGAATCACAACAATCGTCGTCATGCTTTTGCTGGCGACAATGGCCTTTGGACAGGCAAAAGAAGATGCCGGGGATGGCAAGAAGCTGGATAAGCAGACAATGGAATTTAAGGATTACCTGCCGGAGATTCACGGAACTATCCGGGGAAAATATGAATACCAGACAGAAACAAGTGAAAGTCGTTTTGAAGTACGTAACGCGCGCTTTAGTGTTTCGGGGAATGTACATCCGTTAGTTGCCTATAAAGCGGAAATCGACCTTTCCGACGAAGGTTCCATTAAAATGCTTGATGCGTATGCACGTGTTTTTCCGGTGAAAGACCTGAATTTTACGATCGGTCAGATGCGCGTTCCTTTCACGATAGATGCTCACCGCTCACCACATCAGCAGTATTTTGCCAACCGTTCATTCATTGCCAAGCAAGTAGGAAATGTGCGTGATGTCGGTTTGACGGCTGGTTATACGAATAAAGACGGTTTCCCATTTATTCTTGAAGGGGGATTGTTCAACGGCTCCGGTCTGACAAATCAGAAAGAATGGCATAAAACGCTGAATTACTCCATAAAAGCGCAGCTACTGCCTAATAAGAACTGGAATCTGACACTTAGCACCCAAATGATAAAACCGGAAAATGTACGGATTAATATGTACGATGCCGGTATCTATTATCAGAATGACTGTTTTCATATTGAGGCGGAATATTTATATAAAATGTACGGCCACGAAGCATTTAAAGATGTTCATGCGGTGAATAGTTTTATTAATTACGATTTACCATTGAAGAAAGTATTCAATAAAATCTCCTTCCTGGCTCGCTATGATATGATGACCGATCATAGTGATGGCAAGATGGATGAAACGACAAAAGCTCTGATTATAAATGATTATGCCCGACATCGTGTGACAGGCGGAATCACACTAAGTCTTTCCAAAGCTTTCATTGCCGACCTCCGACTGAACTTCGAGAAATATTTCTATAAGAACTCCGGCGTCCCTAAAGAATCGGAACGGGACAAAATCGTGATTGAGTTCATGACGAGATTCTGATTTATGTGTTTTGTGGCATACACGGTGAGACAGAGTTATATGGCTTTTGGAAATATGGTTTCATTTTTTGCCGATTAAGTTCTTTATTTGCCTTGATATTTATAATTATTTAGTTTTTTGTTTGCGTTTATTTAGAAATATAATATATTTGCGGTTGACTTATAAAGGTTATAGGGAATTTGTAAGAATATTGGGCGTTTGCAAAAAGCAAGCGATAGAATAGTAGAGGCTTAATAAGCAAATATGAGGAATAAGGACGCAAAGGTGGGTACTTTCCCGATATGGAGAAAGTATAAGGGCGCGTCTGCTATAGGAAAAAAGAGGAATGGGCGTAATTTAAGGACAGAACTGCTATTTGTCCTTTTGTTGATTTTCTTTTATTCTTTTGGTGCACTGGAATGTAGTGCCCAAGCGTTAGCAGTACGTAAAACGGCAGTGGAAAAGAAAGATTCCATTATGCCATTTAAATCTCGACTGGCAGTTAGAACAAATGCCATCGATTGGTTGTGTCTTCTCCCCAATGTTGCTGTGGAGTTTGACTTGACTCCTTCCTGTTATAATAAAATCACGGTAGGGATGGGGGTGAAGTGGAACTGGGAAACCAGTCAAAAATATCTACCTTCTACTGTCTACAATCTATTTGATGCCCGTCTTGAGGTGCGCCGTTATTGGCGTACGGAACTATCGCAAGTACATCGTTCGGATAAGGAAAAAGTCAGTTTTTTGAAATGGCTTCGCGAAGATGTGTTTACCAGACAACGCCAACACCCTCGTTACTGGCGGGCCTATTATTGGGGCATTTACACTAATCTGGGCAACTATTCGTTTAAATTCGGAAAAGAAGGTGTTCAGGGATATACTTACGGAGCGGGCTTGTCCGCAGGTTTCGGTATTCCACTCTATGGATATAAAAATCATTTTGTCGATTTAGAATTAGGTGGAAGTGTAGGCTGTGTGTTTACTCGTTATGATAAGTACGGATTTGATGCCGAGAGTAACTGCTACCCTACACTTGTCGGAAAAAGTAAAGGATGGCATGTTCTTCCTTATCCTGTGATAACCGATTTGCGTGTTGCTTTTGTTTATCGGTTTGCTTCTATTAAAGATAAGTATAAACTGGTTGACCACGTGAAACAGGCGGCAAGGCATGAGCGTGAAATGAAACGCAAAAATCTGAATGATTCTATTAATGAGGCGCGTCGTCTTCGGAAAGAAGAAAAAGCACTACTGAAAAAGAATGAAGCGGAGCAGAAGAAAGCAAAAACGGAACAAAAGAAAACTGAACAGAAAAAAGAATTAGGAAAAGAAGAATCGGAAGCTAGTTTGAAGCAATCTGTAAAACCAAAAAAAGAGAAGAAAAACAAGAAAAAGAATAAAAAGGGTGCGACGAAAGATTCGAAATCGGAAGGGAGGAAAGATGAAAACATTGATTAAAATATTGTTGCCGTGTTTTCTTCTCACTGCATGTACACAGGTGGAATTATGTCCGGAGGAAGAACATCCGCACTCGTCACTTGTTCATGTCGACCTCGGTTTTGACGGGCTTGACCTTGTCACGAATGAGGAATACAAACCGAAATCGGTGCAAGTGATTGCAAGTCGAGTTGTCAACACTTGGCGGTCTGAATTTACGTTACCTCTTTCTACGGATGATAATTCGGATACCCGTTTCGAAGAAGGTGTGAGTGGAGAGGAAACCGGTCATCGACTGAAGAGTGGTGAATATACTTTCTTTTTTGTTGGTCTGAATGAAACATATTACGATGTTGAAGGACTGGATGATTACATTAACGATTATCACAACGGCATGCGCAATCTTTCTCTGAAAGTGAAGAAAGAAGATGCAAAAGATCTACCTGAACTTGAGCAGAAAGATTGGGTGGATTTCAATCCCGGAGTGCCTTTTATCAACTATAAAGGTCCCATTTTTAAAGATCAGCAACATAACGTATCTCTTTACACAGGGCAAACAGCTACAGTGTATGCTAAATTGCAACCTGTTACGCAGAAAATATCCGTCGATTTCAAGATCAGGAAAGATGCCAATGTGAGAATCAATTCGGTGATTTGCGAATTATCCGGGATAGTGACGCGAATGAGATTACTGAATAATGTACTTGATACAGAAGATCTGGGCCGAATCGTTTTTCGCACAGATTACGATAAGAATATGGCACAGGGCGACTTGTTGTCCTGTCGCGAGACTTTTGAAGTGTTGGGAATCATTGGTAGTCAAAGTCCGAAACGTATTACCGGTCCGGGCATTTTGCAAATAGCGATTTACGTCACCGTTGGGGAAAATACAGAGCGGGTGCTTAGTGGAGGCATCAATCTGTATCAAAGTATTATGGATGCGGGACTGACGAAGACGGTGAAAGACGGCAACAACGAATATACCGTGATTGCAAAGCCTGAAGGTATGCTGGAGATAACACAAGAATTACGGATTGACGGTGATAAGATTATTCAATGGGGCGAGGAAGACGGTTTTGATACTTGGTTCCCGGCACCGGAAGAGGACGATCCTAAAGTGGAAGTATAAGAATAGGTGGGCAGGAATATGATAAATGGAATTAACATACGAATCATTGGAGCATTTTTTGCTGTCATCGTTCTTTCCTCATGCGGGAAGACATATACGGGAGAAGTAGAGTCGTCCGGTAACGGAATCGGTACGTCGGATGAAGACATTCCGGTGATGCTGGCTGTCAGTGATCCTTCGATGCTCACCCGTGGAAGCGGAGCTTTTGACAAGGAACTGGGCAATGTGCAGGATATGTGGGAAAAATCCCGGTTCTATATATATGCTTTCTGTGCGGAAGAAAATTCGGATTTTCGTACGCTAAGCCGCAACGATAAGACACAATGCCTGGTGGATGGTAGTGTGGATAATGACGGTTCGAAGATGGGAAAGAAGGCGAGATTGAACAGCGACCGGGCCAGCTATCTGTTGTGGGATGGCGGTTCGAACGTGTTTTATGAGCGTGAGGAACAGACGAGACCTTTTCTCTTTTTCGGCTTTTACATTGACGATATAGTAGTGCCGGAATCTAATATCATTCGTACGGAGAGTGCTGTCAAGCTGCGGAATATCCGGATAGATGGCAGACAGGATATTATGTCGTCAGTGGCTCAACTAACGGAAGAACAGAAGAAACTGGTTGAAGATATGAATGAGAAGGAGTTGGTAATGAACAGTTTGTATAGTGCTTATTCCACACGTTTGGGCATATATCCTGTTCTTTCATTCCATCATGAACTGGCACGTGTGAAGTTCAAAATTTTCCCGGCAAAATCGGATGCAGACCATATCTATGTGCAAAACATTACCATGGAATCTAAGGTGAATGCTGATTTTACTGTAGCCGCCAAGGACAAGGAAGCTATGGGACTGGATTTCTCGGAATATACCGAAACGATACCTATGAGATTGTGCGAAACGGATGGCGGAGCATTGAAACAAGATTATTATGTAGCTCCTTTACTGCCGGGGGAGGAATCAATCACAGACCCTTACAGCCGTACCGGTGTATTTGTGGGTGAAAGCCTTTTGGTAGCTCCGAACTTGGGCAAGTATAAGATGACAGTTGATCTGAAACAAAATATAAATGGCGTAACAAAGACATATACCACCGAGTATGAGTTGGAAACAGCTTTTAAAGCGGGATATGCCTACACGGTTCGTGTGGCGATTAACGGGTTGGATGACTTGGATTTCAATGTGCAGGTAGACGGATGGCGGGATGGCGGAAATATTGAGATAAATCCGGGAGACGAGTGGACGAATGAATGATAGAACAATTTAATACAAATGATAAAACAGATGCTTATGAAAAAAGTTGTATTACTGAACGGACTGATTGCTTTGATGCTGGTAGGATGTTCAAAAAGTTCTGATGAAGCCGGAGGAGGTGCGGCAGACGATCGTACGCCTATCATGCTGTCATTGGGAACACAACAACCGGGTATCACGGTTGACGGACCGCGAACAAGAGGGGCGGGAGCCATAGGAGTCCCCGGTGCAGATGGAACACTGGGCACATGGAATGGACAGAAACTAAAAATCCTGGCTTTTCGCAAAAATAAAATATCCGTAGAGGCTGCCGATGTGGAGGATATTGGTGCAGTGGGAGCTTGGGCTACGACAACTACACAGGCAGCCGTCAGTGGATTAGCGTGGGAGAATGGGGCAACTTTGTATTATCCTATTCAGAATGCTTACGATTTCTATGGATATTATATAGATGATGCAATGAATGGCGATCCGGTTATCACACCGGATACGGAAGGTGCAGACGCTATCCCGGGATATGTCTCCATTCCGGTAGCAATTGACGGTTCGCAGGACCTGATGGTGGCAAAAGCCGAACTGACAGATGCACAAAAGGCGATACTGGACACTTATCTGGATGCTGGAGCTACCGATGAAGAAAAGGAGGCTATGTATGCAAGAGCTTATAGCTCTTATACTGCACGTCGGGGCGTTCAACCACAAATGATGTTCAAGCACTTGCTGTCTCGTTTAACTGTTGGCGTGAAAGCAGGTACATCAGAAATCGTCAGTGCTGGACAGGATGGAGTCTATATTACTTCTTTGGAACTTACGGATGTTTATAATAAAGGAAATATGATTGTATCTGTTGCCAGTCAGAAGTTGGAACCTGTTGAATCCAGTAAGACGGACGGGACTCTTTCGTTAGGAATCATCGGTGATAATGTAGCCGATCTGACAATTGATGGAATTTCTTTCAAGGGGGTGAAGCCTACAAGTACTACCGATTTAGTTCCAATAGGCGAAAGTGTAATGGCTATGCCTGGTGAAACATCATTCAATGTTGCTATTAAAATGCGGCAGGTTAAAGATGGAAAACTGCTTAAAACCGATGAGATACCTTTCGAATCAATCGTCAAAGCTCCCGCTGCAAAAGAAATGGGTGAGGACGGTAATCCTATCAATATAGCTAAAGATGAGAACGGAAATATCCTAAAAGACAATAAAGGCAATATTCTTTATCGCTTCCTTGAAGGTTACACCTATTACGTCAAACTCACCATGAACGGATTGGAAGATATTGAGATTACAGCTTCATTGACTCCTTGGAAGGATGGAGGAGATATTCCGGTTACCCCAGGTGAAGACGAATAGATAAGAATGAATTAACATATTTATAAACTACAAATTTAATGTATTATGAAAAAAAATTATTTATTAGCGATGTTGGCAGCAGGGTTGTTGGCAAGCTGTTCTTCCGGTTTTGAAGAGAATTTGGAGGGCACTTCACCTGTTACACCGGGGAATACGGACGCGAATGATAACGAGTTAATGGAAATCCGGCTGGGAAATGGAGGATTAATGAAAGCAGCAGTTTCAAGAGCTGCTCTTACTCCGGATACTTGGGTAGGTACGACAATCGGTATTTTTGCATTAAATAAATTGGATGATCCTGTGACACATGCCAAACCTGTTTGGGATGATGGTGATGTAACAACGACTGACCTTCGCGACTGTTTGTTGAAAAATGTATCGGGTGAGATTGTTACTCAATCCTCTACGAACGAACCTGATAAGCAAGGAATATCTTTTGGAGCGAACAAATACTATTATCCTCGTGCAAGTTCTAAAGCTTATTCTTTCTATGGCTATTATCCTCGGAAAGAAACATTGGCACCGGATATTTGGGAATTTGGAACGGATCATATCTCGTGTCAATATACCATGAGTGGCGTTGATGATATTATTTGGGGAAAAGCTTTTGTTGCGGACGCTGCGACCGTAGACGGAAAAACGTATGATGGCTATAATGCTGCCTATTTCCGTAAAGTCCTTCCGACCCCTGCCAATCCTACAATAGAATTCAAACATCTTTTGACTCAGTTGAAGTTTTATTTGAAAAAGGGGGATGAATATACTGCTGAAAAGTGTGGTGTGACAGCAATTAAAGTTGTTTCAGTACCCAAAAACGGTAGCCTTATGATTGCCAGTCAAATAGCAGAAAATCCAGAAGGAAAAATGATATGGAAAGAGACTGTTGAAGCTGCTGACGGGTCATTGTCTTTGAATGAAAATCCAGTAGCTGCTAATATAACAGATGTTTCTGCTTATAGCGGAGCTTCGATTACATTGGGAGCCGATGAAACTAATGCGAAGGAAGTGGAGAATAGCACGATAATGTTGCCGGCAGGATTTAAAACATTAAAATTGGCCATTACACTACAAGATGGAGATAAGACTACAACAACAAATGCGACTATAAGTCCGGACATAGCAGACGGTACGTTCTTCAAAGAAGGTTTTGCCTACAAAGTTATTTTGACTATTAATGGTCCGAAAGAAATTCAGGTTGATGCTACTCTGAAAGCATGGGAGACAGGTAAAGATATAGGTGTTGAAATTTAATGTTTGACTAATTTTTGTATATGAAAAAGCTGACACTTTGTGTATGGTTAATATTGCTGGCTGCCTGCCATGGTTCTGACGACAATGAATCGGAATATATTCCTCCGACACTAGGAGGAGATGTCGAAGTTTCATTTGGTGGAAGTGTATCTGTTATTACATCTTCCGTATCGGTGTCCAGGTCTCCTATCAACAGAGCAACCTTTGATGAAGGATCGGAAATCGGAATTTATGGTATGGTGGCTAATGAAAATAATATGGGAAGTATTGATTGGGCATATAACACTGTTTTGTTGGACGCTATGAAGAATGCCAAATATACGGCTACTAATCATTATGTGACTGACAACGGAGTTGTTAAGCAATCTCTTGTGCAGGAGGAAATAGCGAAGTTCCCTCCTAAAGCATCCCCTACATCGCCAGAACCGGCGTTGGTGTTCTACGCATATTATCCATACACAACAGCTGTCGCTTATGACCCTTACGGTTCTCCTAATGCTCCTGTGATTCCTGTTAATTTGGATCATCAGGATATGTCAAACACTCCCGATTATATGTATGCCAAAGCGTCTTCAGTAGTTACGACACAACCGATATTGTTGACTTTTGAACATATTTTGACACGCTTAGACTTCGATTTATATACCAATATTCGTGACTTCGGTTTAGTGGAGGGCGAAATAGGTTCTCCCAGGTTGAAAAAGATAGTGGTCTATCAGGATAAACAATATGCGGCTTCCATGTCTCTTGCCGGACTTGAAAGTTTGGATCCGGAACAGGCTATGTCACCTCTTGCTTTAGTATATCCTAATTTGGATTATGTTATTACGTACAAAACAGCGGCTCAAAATCGATTTACAGGAGCTAGCTTTCTTTTGTTTCCTACTTGCTTTGTCACAAAAGTTGTATTTACCATTGTTACGGAGAAAGGAATGGAAAGAGATTTTATTGTTTATCAGTATGTTGCCGGTTCTACAGATCCACTGAAACAAGAGCTTCCTTTAGAACGTGGAAAGATCACAAAGTTGACGGTTAAATACACTCGCGAGATTAATCCGAATGCAACGATTAATGGTTGGGCGGAAAATATTAATTTAGAAGGGTTTACTATTGGTGATAATAATAGTAATGTGACTCCGTAAACAGAACAGTGCAATGAAGAGAATATTACTATTAATCGTTATAGCCGGCTTTTTCATTCTCCGGGCACAAGCGCAACAAGTAGCCGTTAAGACCAACGCCTTGATGTGGGGACTGATGAGTCCGAATCTAGGTTGCGAATTGGTGACGGGCGAACGTACCAGCGTAGAACTTTCTGTATTCGGTAATTATAAACTTTTCGGAAAGGATATGAAAATGATAGGTGTACAGCCCGAATACCGATATTGGTTCAACGGGCGTCCCATGACTCGTGAGTATATCGGCATTGCAGCATTGGGCGTTTCTTATGATATCACTTGGAAAGGGCATGTTTACAATGGCGATGCGGCCGGTATAGGACTGACGATGGGGTATTCTCTCAATATTAAGAAACGATTCAATATTGAATTCTATGGTGGATTCGGTGCTATCTATTTCCGTCAGAAACAATATTATGCAGGCGACAATTTCGAAGACTTCGAAAGTAACAGCGGGAAGCGTGCAAATGCATATGGCTATAAGTTGTTACCTATTAAATTAGGAGTTTCACTTTCGTATATTATTAAATAAACAGTAGGTGTTATGACTATTTCCTTTAAGATTGTTGGCATATGGATCGGTATTTTGTTCTGCTTCTCTGTTTGTCCGGCGGTAGCGCAACAGATTAAGGTTGTTTCCGGGCGTGTATTGAATCAGGAAACCAAGAAACCGTTCGATAAGGAAGCCGTTTTTGTGTATGCCTTCAATACGGTGGCGGCAGCGGAAGATGTGAAGAAAAAGATTGATGACAATGAAGCGTTCGGGTTATCGACGGACGCAATGGAAGTAGTAGGGAACGACGGCTATTACGAAATCCGTGTAGCAGAGAACGGTGCATTGATCTTTAAGATCGGTCTGGCACCTTGTGTACTCGAAAAAGTGAATTACCGGATGGAGATAAATGCCGTGCTTGATGCCGGAATCGTGCTGGAGGACGTTTCCATCGTAGGAACGCTGCAAGATATAAAACCTGCTCCCAAAGCACCTACGATTATTGGTAATAAACTGCTATTGTATGGCACATTTCCCATCCCGGCACAATTTGGTAAACCGAATGCCCGACTAATTATCCAGCCTTATGTGGTGGATTGCGAAACGAATGATACGGTGACTTATACCCGTCCCCTGATTTATGACGGTCCCGAATTCGGACTTACACAAGAGAGAAGAATGAACTTCTGCCCTGCTAACGACCCTCTTTATGCATTTGTTGCCCCTAAACCATTGACGGAGGACAGGATGAGCCTTGAATGGACAGATACCGTGCCGATTCCCGACCCTACCCGGAATTATCATGGTACGGCTGCCATCCTGTTGGAAGACTATACACATGTTTACTATGACAAACAGGTTTTGGTGAATACCTGTGAAACGAAACGCCCCTTGAAGTTCCTGGAGTTCTCTTTCAATCATCAGAGTTTGAATCCGGATGATTACCGCGAACGTCCCAAGCGGGAAAAGAGGAACACAGCCGGGAATATCTCGCTGTCTTTTCTGGTGGGAAAGGCAATGCTCGATCCGGATGATCCCGCTAATGCCGAACAACTGGATAAGTTGAAAAGTGACCTGTTGGAGATTGTCAATGGTGAAGGTACTACATTGAAAGAATTTCATATCACCGGTATCTCTTCACCGGAAGGATCTTACGCATCCAACCTTGCATTGGCAAGGCAACGTGTCAATTTCGCACACTCACAAGTGACATCCGTGCTGCCGGCAAGGGTACTGTCGAGAGTTTATCAGAATCCACAAGCGAAAGTAGCCACATGGGAAGCGGTGGCAGACCTACTTGAAAAAGATACTTTCCCCGAAGCGGCCGCCGCTGTACGGGAGATCATCAATCGGTTTCCCAAAAGTCAGGACGCACAATACTCGCAGATCCTTCGTTTACCCTACTATACGACCACCATCAAGGATATTTTTCCCAAATTGCGTACTGTGCATTATGAATATAAACATGAACTCTATCGCGAATTGACACCGGAGGAAATCTTGGATAAGTATCAGCATGACGAAGCTTATCGGAGCGGAAAGAAGAGTTTTGCACTCTATGAATATTGGAATTTGTTCAAAATGATAAAAGACCCTCATGAACTGGAAGCACTTTACAAGAGAGCCTATTATGAATCGGAAACAATGAATGGGCAGCCTTGGATATTGGCGGCAAACAACCTCGCTGTGTCCTATCTGGCACGCGATACATTCGATACCTCGATACTGGAACCGTTTATCGACCGCAAAACGAGAGGAGTGAATGTGGTCAGAACTCGTATTGACGGGGTAACCAAAGAAATTATCAATCCCGAGGCGATTGTTGCCAATCAGTTGGCAATGTATATCCGTGCCAATAACTACGAGCAAGCGAGCGTGATGGCGCAGATTTTGCCTGATACTCCTCAAAATGAGATGATGAAGGCGTTTGCCATGTGTCTCGGAGGATATTACCGGGGTGGGACAACTGCGGAAGAAAGGATGAAATCCAGAAAGGTGTTCGATTTGGTGAAGAAATCTTCTCCGATTAACGGTGTTGTGATGGACCTGGCAATGGAGTCCAAAGGATATGATGTGCTCGCTGAGCAGGAAGCGGCGAAATTGCCTGCGGACAATCCCGTTTGTTGGTATCTGAAAGCGATTATCAACAACCGAAAGGGAGAAATGGGGTTTGAAGAAGCGAAAAACTGTCTGATAAACTGCTTCAAGCTGGATGAAAAATATATAGCGATCTCTGCCTCGGACGGGGACATAGGAAAAGATTTGTATGAATACACAATGGATATGTATTCCATGTCTAAAGAAATGTGATAAAGGAAGTAACTCATGAAAGGATTAAGAATCTATCTGTTTGCATTCTTGGCTTGTGTCGCTTTGGATGAGGCCACGGCGCAACAGGATACGGCTACCGTGCAGCCTTCGTTCAACGCACTAAACTATTCGTTACAGAAAAGGTATCATCCGGGGGATAAGGTGCAGTTCGAACGCAAGAAAGGTACGCTGAATTTGTTTGTTTCTGCTTTTGCGGGATTCGATAAGCTTCTTTCCAGAGAAGAAACTGATTTTGCGGTAGGATCTTTCTTTGGAGCGTCTGTCGGAAAGAATGTTTCGCGGGTCAGTACTTTTCGGGGTTCACTTTTTGGAGGAAGCTATACCCGTAATTTTAATCATGCCCGATTGACCCGTTGGGGGGCTGAACTGGATTATATGTTCAATGTATCTACGTTCATTGCCGGCTATAATCCGGGGAGAATGTTCGAAGTGTCTACAGTTTCCGGACTCGGTTATCAGTTAGCGTTTCTTGAAAAGCAAAGCGCTCATGTGGGTGAGTTTCATTTGGGATTACAGTTCAGGCTTCATACCAGTCCTTCCTTTGACTTTTATCTGGAACCGAGGGCAATGATACAGACAGACGGCATGAGTCGGATGATTCAGCATAACTGGCACAAGTACGATTTGTCTTTTGGTGCTACAGCTGGTTTGACGTATCGTTTTCAGGCGGCACCGTTGACATCCCGTATGAAAATGCTGGACGGGGACGGTTTGGCGGACAATATGTTTGTCAGTTTTGCGTCGGGTATGCAGATGCAACTCTCGAAGATGACTAGTGATATCGGTACGTTGAAGTCGGCAGGTCCTGCTTTCTCCCTCTCTTTGGGAAAATGGTTGACGCCTGCTTTTGGTATCCGACTTTCCGGTTTCTCTTCTGCTGACACGTGGCATGAACAAAAGAAAGGAAGCTATTTATTGAAGGACGATGGGGCCAAAGGTACTTGTTATGAGATGGCTACTTATACCGGCGGGCGATTGGAAGGAATGTTCAAACTGCTTTATTTCTTTAACGGCCGGCATACAGATGCTCCTTTCGACATCAATTTGCTGGCGGGTGGTGAGTTCGGCCACATGCGGAAAGAAAATGATGATACTCCCGTGAAATGTGGTTACACTGGTTTTACGGGTGGCGCACAGTTTAAGTTCCGGCTGACGGATTATCTGGCATTCTTTGTGGAACCGCACACCAGCCTGATCTCTTATTCGCTCAATCAGACATCGGAATCCGGTAAAAACTATCGGGAGAAATATAGCGACTATTTATTCAATCTGAATATCGGATTGGAAATACGCCGTTCTTCCGCTGTTCATATCGCAGAGCGTTCGTTGAACCGGGAACTTTTTCAACCGTCTTATTTTGTTTCAGTGGGGGCGGGAGGATGCCTTCCTTTGCAGCTCCGGCGTTATACGATGCAGAGAAAAATCGATTATATAGCAAGTGCTTCTGTCGGACGTCATCTGACACCGCTTTCCAGTTTTCGTGTGACGGGAGATTATAGCCGTTTCTCTGTCAATACATTGTCGGGAGATGTGGATTATGGGCTGGTAAGTGTAGGTGCAGATTATCTCTTCAATCTTTCCAATTGCATGGCAGGGTATGTTCCTGAACGTAAGTTCGACTGTTATCTGTTAGCCGGTCTTGTAGGGGCGGTTCGGACGAAGCCGGAAGTCGTTTCGGAAGATTTATCCGGTGAATGGGGTAAAAGTCGCTTTGTTGTAGGGGGAGATTTGGGACTTCTTTGTTCTTATCGGCTAAATCAGTCGTTTGGGGTTTATCTGGAACCGAAGGTGCGTTTTTATGGAAGTAAATTACTGCCTCATGAAAATCTAAGCGGCTCGGATGCGATGATGTCTGTGCAGGTGGGAGCCTCTTATCATTTTTAAAATGTTTGCCCGGATGGATGATAATTAGGTTTCTAAATAGTAACTTTGCGACATGGCACAAGAAATAGAACGTAAATTTTTAGTTATCGGTGAATTCAAGTCTTCGGCTTTTGCGCAAAGTCGCATTGTGCAGGGGTATATCAGTAGTGCTCGCGGGCGTACTGTCCGGGTTCGTATTCGGGATGAAAAAGGTTATCTGACGATAAAGGGAGCTTCTAATGCTTCCGGTACCAGTCGTTATGAATGGGAAAAGGAGCTGGCCTTATCAGAAGCAGAAGAATTGATGAGGCTTTGCGAACCGGGGATTATTGACAAGACTCGTTATTTGGTGCGCAGTGGCAAGCATATATTTGAAGTCGACGAGTTTTATGGTGAGAATGAAGGACTTATTGTGGCAGAAGTAGAGTTGGAATCGGAAGATGAGGCTTTTGTAAAACCCGACTTTATCGGTGAGGAGGTAACGGGCGACATACGCTACTATAACTCACAGCTAATGAAAAAACCGTATAAAACGTGGTGAGCGTTAACAAATAAACCGTATATTTGTTCTTATATAAAAAAGAGAGCAGTGTATGGATATGGAACAGTTGTACAGCTATGTGCCGCGTGAATTGGTTACTTTTGTTTTAGTAACCTTGTTTTCTTTATTAATCGGACTTTCACAACGTCGAATCAGTCTGAAGCGTGAGGGGGAAACTACTCTTTTCGGAACCGACCGCACTTTTACCTTTATTGGTATACTGGGTTACTTGCTTTATATCTTAGACCCTACGGATATGCGCCTGTTTATGGGAGGTGGAGCGATATTGGGATTGCTGTTGGGATTAAACTATTATGTAAAGCAATCACAATTTCATGTTTTTGGTGTAACTACCATCATTATTGCCCTGATTACTTATTGTATGGCTCCTATCGTAGCTACCCAACCTTCCTGGTTTTATGTCATGGTAGTTGTGACTGTGCTCCTGCTGACCGAACTCAAACATACTTTTACAGAGTTTGCGCAACGGATGAAGAATGATGAAATGATTACGTTAGCCAAGTTTTTGGCTATCAGCGGTATCATATTACCAATGCTTCCGCATAAGAATCTGATTCCGGATATTAATCTTACTCCTTATTCTATCTGGTTGGCAACGGTAGTAGTATCCGGCATTTCCTATCTCTCTTATCTATTAAAGAGATATGTATTCCATGAATCCGGAACGTTAGTTTCCGGTATTATTGGTGGATTATACAGCAGTACGGCTACGATCTCGGTACTTGCCCGTAAAAGCCGGAAAGCCTCTGAACAGGAAGCTACTGATTATGTTGCTGCCATGCTACTGGCTGTCAGCATGATGTTTCTACGATTTATGATACTGATACTTATTTTCAGTAGAGAAATCTTCCTGTCTATTTATCCGTATCTGTTGACTATGGCTGTAGTTGCGGCTATTGTTGCTTGGTTTATCCATTCCCGACAAAAACGACCGGAAGACCAGCCTGCTGAAACAGAAGAAGATGATAGTAGCAACCCGTTGGAATTTAAAGTTGCTTTGATTTTTGCCGTACTCTTTGTGATATTCACTTTCTTAACTCACTATACGTTAGTGTATGCGGGCACAGGCGGATTAAATCTCTTGTCTTTTGTTTCCGGTTTTAGTGATATAACTCCTTTTATATTAAACTTGTTGCAAAATACAGGTAGTGTGGCTGCATTGATAATTACTGCTTGTAGTATGCAGGCTATTATTAGTAATATAATGGTAAATATGTTCTATGCTCTATTCTTTGCAGGGAAGGGGAGTAAACTTCGTCCTTGGATTTTGGGAGGATTCGGTGTGGTAATTGCTTGTAATCTTGTTTTGTTGCTGTTCTTTTATATTTAAGAAAAGGGAGCAATTGATCGTTTTTCATTGGTCTTAGTTCTAGTAATCTTCTATTTTGTCGAATATAATCGATAAAATAGAGGTGTTTTTATCGACTATACTCGATAAAGTGAAATGGATAAAAAATGAAGAGTAAATTTCATTAAAAAGGAACTTACTCTTCATTTAAATTCAAGGTTGAGATATTTGTTGAATACCTTTAAGTAGTGGTATGACTTGTTACCATTTCCAGTTGTCTTTACTCTTTTCTACGTCTTTTTCTATATCGGAAGGAAGATTAGGGAAAAAATCAATATCCGTATTAGCTTCTAACTCGTCTATAGTAACCTCATATTTAGAAAAGGGTTCTTTACTATTATAAGATTTATGCTCAAACCAATACCCTATGGCAGAATATTTTCCATCTTTAAGGGATAACAGTGCCATAAAATAGTATTTGGGAACGGCTATATTATGAGAGCCATCAGATATATATTTTAGTATCTGGTCATCCCTAATTGTTCCCCCTTTTACTACATATAATGTATCTTTTGAATTAGTAATGCTATAGCCTTTACTTTGAACTTGTCTTTCTAAATTTAGCCAAATACCTCCGTTGAATCCATCTTGAATTTGTGGACTCATATTTGACATGTAGAATGTTTTTTTGTTGGCTGCTACTGAATATTGTCTGTCTTCGGAAGCTATTAAATGTCCTCTACTGTAGTTAGAACCAGAAAAAGCTTTTTCTCCAAGTCTGTATGCTGGAGGTAATGAAAGATCTTCTGTAAAGTTCTCATTTCTTCCTGCATCTTGGTCAGAAGTGGCGGTGCTAAAAGTGCATGCGACCCAACGAGAATGCATTTTGTTACAATCATACTCATAGCTATAAGTAATAATCTCTTTGTTATTCTCTTTAGTAGTGTGTGTGATGAACTTATACATATCTCCAGAACGCAAAGCTGGAATTTCAATCCTCCCTGCATATCCTGAAGGCTTTTCCGGGTCTGGATCAGGATCTGGATTTGAGCCATTGCCTGCTAATTGTTTGAGTGTAAACTCTGCTTTTTCTTTCCCTGCTATGATTGTAATAATGACACTTCGTTCAGCTCCGGTATTTGCTTTCATATATCCACTGATAGAGCCATTTCCATTGCCAGATGCTCTACTCAATGTACACCAAGTCTCACTGCTTGAAGCCTGCCATGTGCCATCAGCTTTTACACGGATGATAAATCCGCCTCCATTTGCATTGATTTGCGTTTGGTCAATAGAGGCAATTCCTTGATTGGTATTGCCCGGATTGTCCGGAAGTTCTGGAGAATCCTGTTCACTACATGAGATTACAGTGCTACAAGTTATGAACAGGATGAATAGTTTAAATAATGCTTTTGTCATTTCACTTCTTTAATTAGATAAATAATAGTAGGCAAGTGATCGCTATACCCATTTAGCCATACACCACCTGCTTGCGTCCGTTTAGGATAACCTTTGTATTTCCCTTCTTTTTGGAACATAAAATCACGGCGGAAGATTTCATGTTTATAGAATTTCAGTGTACTGCGATCAGTGCCCAATAAATTCCCGGTGAATACGATTTGATCGAACAAATTCCATTTGCCTTTGTACATCAGAGTTCCGTATCCTTTTTTCAAAGTATCCCACCAAGGATTGTACAAATCTGTAGGTCCTACATCAGCAGGCTTACGTTTAGCTCCAAGTGCTACGGCCATACTTTTATCCATCGGGTCGTCATTCATATCCCCCATGATAACAATTTTGGCTGCGGAGTCTTCCCTTAACAGTGAGTCTTTGATCGCTCTAACCTGCTCCCCTGCGCGTTCACGCGCCGGAGAAGCAGCTGCTCTCGAAGGCCAGTGATTGACGATAAAGTGCATTTTCTCACCTGCGATATTACCGCTGGCAATCAGGAAACCACGTGTCTTATGCACCGTATCATTGATATATACATAAGGCACGAGTTTACTATTTGTCAGTTCAAACAATTTGGGATTATAGAAGAAAGCACAGTCCACACCACGTTGGTCTGCTCCTTCGTAGTGAACATATTGGTACCCTCTGTCCGCTAAAGCAGGTTGTTTCAGTATGTCCTCCAATACTCTGTAATTTTCGATTTCAGAAACGCCGATAATGGCGGGACCCATTGGTAACTTGTCGGTACTTAACATACTTAATATTTCCGACATGTTTTTCAGCTTAGCCTTATACTTCATCGTATTCCACTGATTAGTACCGTTAGGAAGATACTCGTAGTCATTCTTACCTTCATCATGAATGGTGTCAAACAAATTCTCCATATTGTAGAACGCTACACTGTAGAGGGCAAATTTCTTTTCTTGTCCGTAGGCCATGAGGACAAAAAGAGCGAGTACACCTAAAGTCATTAAGCTTTTTTTCATCTTTAAAATTGATTTTAAAAGTGGGTAATTTGTCATTTGTATGACAAATATCTAAAAAGAAAACGGAAAAACCACCCTTGCTAGTTACTTTTTTTGCAAAAAACATTGTTATATATAAAATTCTTTGTTATTTTGCGTAACAACATATTTCTTTTATGTTGCAAAATGAAAGACCAATTAACATTAATATAAATTAAATTATGAAACAACGACTAGGGTTAGCGATCGTGCTATTTTGCTTAATGCCAGCACTTTTTGCGCAGCAAAAGGCAAAGCAAAACGCCCGTGAGGACAATGCTTCTTTCATGTTTACAGAATCACAATTGAATGAGGATGATGATGCAGCACAGAGCACATCTGCATTGGTCACTTCTAACAATGATGTTTATCTGTCAAATGTAGGTTATCTGTTTAGCCCAATGAGATTTCGTGTAAGGGGATATGATTCCCAGTACAGTGACATGTATATCAATGGGGTACAGTTTAATGATGCAGAAACAGGACGTTTCAGCTACGGATTAATAGGAGGATTGAACGATGCTACCCGTAATAAGGAGGGGATCGGTCCTTTTGAATTTAACAACTTTACTTTTGGCGCGATAGGAGGTGCCACCAATATCAATTTACGTGCCAGCCAATATGCGGCCGGCTCAAAACTAACACTGTCAGGTAGTAACCGCAACTACATTTTGCGTGGAATGTATACTTATTCTACAGGTCTGATGAACAATGGTTGGGCATTTACCGGATCATTGGGGTATCGCTGGGGTAATGAGGGAAATATTGAAGGAATCAAATATAATTCTTTTTCTTACTTCCTCGGTGCGGAGAAAGTATTCAACGAACGCCATAGTCTCTCTTTGGCAACTTGGGGAACACCGACAGAGAGAGGACAGCAAATGGCGGCAACCGAAGAAGCTTATTATTTAGCGAACAGTCATTATTATAATCCGAACTGGGGATATCAGAATGGAGAAAAACGAAATGCACGTATTGTACGTCAGTTCGAACCATCGGCTATTGCTTCATGGAATTTCACCATTGATGATAATAAGAAGTTAGTGACAAGTGCCGGATTCAAATATTCCAACTATGGGAAAAGTGCTCTAGGCTGGAATGGTAATGCGGCCGATCCACGCCCGGATTATTATAAAAAGTTGCCTAGCTCAATCTTTGATGTATGGGAATCTGTTCCTACTGCCGATGAATTGCAGCAGTTTAATGAAGTCACAGATAATTGGAAAAATAATAAAGCTTATCGTCAGTTAGATTGGGATGCTCTTTATTTTGCCAATAAACAGGCGAATGCATTAGGTAAAGAGACACTTTATTATGTAGAAGAACGTCATGACGATCAGTTGGCTTTCAACCTTAGTTCGGTATTCAATCATCAATGGAATGAACACAACAGCTACATTGCGGGAGTTGCCGTGAATACAACCAAAGGTATGCATTATAAAAAAATGAAGGATTTGCTGGGCGGACAGCTTTATACTGACGTCGACAAATTTGCAGTGCGCGATCATGGAGCTAGTTCTAGTATGGTGCAAAATGATCTTGATAATCCTAACCGCCGTATTGGTGAAGGTGATAAATTTGGTTATGATTATAACATCTATGTGAATAAGCAGAGTGCATGGGTGCGTTATCAGGGTAACAATGGCGGGTCATTAAACTATTTTGCTTCCGGTAAGATAGGATCTACACAGATGTTCCGCGATGGATTGATGAGAAACGGACGTGCTCCGTTGAAATCACTTGGTAGCAGCGGTACGGCTAAATTCCTTGAAGGAGGTATAAAAGCCGGTTTGAATTGGGCTATCAATGGTAACCATTCTTTCACGTTGAATGCCGGATATGAAGAACGTGCACCGTTGGCCTATAACTCTTTTATTGCTCCACGTATTAAGAATGACTTTGTGAGAGACTTGAAAACAGAGCGCATCATTGGTGGTGATTTGACTTATAACTTCAACACTCCATGGGTGATGGGACGTTTGACTGGTTATTACACTCGCTTCCAGAATCAGGTAGAAATGGATGCTTTTTATAATGATAGCGAAGCACGTTTCACTTATCTTTCTATGAATGGCATTGAAAAGGAACATTGGGGAATAGAAGCAGCGGCTACCTTTAAGTTGACAAGTGAACTTTCATTGACGGCTATCGGTACTTGGAGTGAAGCTAAATACACCAATAATCCGGATGCTGTATTGACATATGAAAGTGAGAATGAGTCAAACCTCGATCGTGTTTATGCTAAAGGTATGCGTGCTAATGGTACTCCGCTTTCTGCTTATAGCCTTGCTTTGGATTATAACGTAAAAGGTTGGTTCTTCAATTTGACCGGAAACTATTATGATCGTGTATATATCGATTTCTCAAGCTATCGTCGTCTTGGCAGCGTATTGGATAAAAATGGTGCCGGCGTAGATGCTAATGGAAATCCGGTTCTCCATGTACCGGGTCAGGAGAAACTGGATGGTGGATTTATGTTGGATGCTTCCATCGGAAAATACATTCGTTTACGCAACGGAAAGAGCATTAGCCTTAATTTGAGTTTGACTAATATCTTGAACAATACAGATTTGCGTACAGGTGGTTTCGAACAAAACCGTGATGATAATTACAAAGACGGTGACGCACGTGTTTACAAGTTTTCTAAGAACTCTAAGTATTTCTACGCATTCCCGTTCAACGCTTTCTTGAACATTGGTTATAGATTTTAAGAATGTGTAGTTATCAATCCAAAACAATAAGAAAGGAAGAAACAATTATGAAGAAATTACTATCTATATTATGTACCGGATTGCTGCTATGTGGCGCAGGTCTCACTTCCTGTGAGAACTATGATGATCCGGTGACGGGAAATGCTTATGGCAATAATTCAATCCCGGAAGGACGCACCATTTCAATAGCTGCGCTGAAAGAGAAATACAATGATTTCATCGATACAAGTAAAGATACCTATACCACTATCGAAGGTGAAACGCGCATTGAAGGAGTGATTACCTGCGATGATGAAAGTGGGAACTTATATAAGAAGCTGGTGGTAGCAGATGAGACAGGTGCTATCGTTATTGGTGTTAATGCAACCGGATTGTATGCATTCTGCCCGGTAGGACAGAAAGTGGTAATCGACTGTAAGGGTTTGCAGATAGGTAGCTATCGTAAACAGGCACAGATCGGAACAGTATATAATAATTCTGTAGGCCGTATGCCGGAATATGTGTGGAAACAACATGTACGTCTGATTAATGAACCTAAATTATACTATCCAGAACTAACACCGATTGAAATTACTACTCCAGCTGATCTTGCTGCTATAGACTTGAAAGAAGCTCCGGTACTGGTTACTTTCAAAGATATAAAACTTTCCGAAGCAGATGGAACAGCGACTTATGCTCCAGGAGATGAAGGTTCGGTAAAACGTTATTTCACTTATGCTGACGGAACGCAGAGTGGAAGTAATCTATTCCTTTATACCAGTGCTTATGCAAACTTTTCAATGGAAGTAATGCCGCAAGGTAGTGTAAATATTACAGGTATTTTGTTGCGTTACAATAACCAGTGGGAGGTTGTTGTTCGTACTTTAAGCGATATCAAACGAAATAATTAATTCAATTAACACATATAATTATGAAAAAGATTCTAAATGCTTTATTCTTGACACTGCTTGCGGTGTTCACATTTAGTTCATGTAGTGATGTACCGGCTCCTTATGATATATTGGGAGAAGGTGATGTTCCGGGATTGACGGGTGATGGTACGAAAGAAAATCCATATAGCATAGAAGCAGCACAACAGAAACAAGACGGTACAATTGCTTGGGTGCAAGGATATATTGTGGGTACTGTAGAAAATTACGAAGATCCTTCTGGAAGTGCAAAATTTGTAGCACCATTTACAGCTAAAAATAATCTGTTGATAGCTGCTAGTGCAACAGAGACAAATGTAAAGAATTGTGTTTGCGTGCAATTAAGTTCTGGAACAGAGCTGTATTCGAAATTAAACCTTGCAGAAAATGCCACTAATTTGGGACATATTCTTGCTATCCAGGGTTCATTGGAAAAATTCTATGGATTTCCAGGAGTGAAGAGTACAACTGCAGCGACATTAGATGGTAAAGATGTTGGTGGAAGTGGTGAAACAGATCCGGATAATCCTCTCGGACTGGATGATTCTAATCCTGTGAACTCATTCTCTGCTACTTTTGATGATGCAGTAAATAATAACGATTATCTTTTGACAAACTGGTATAATGTAGCTGTTACTGGTGGCAGACGTTGGCAAGGAAAAATCTTTAATAATACAGATAAATATATTCAGGCTACTTCTTACAATGCTTCAGGTAGTAATTTTGAATGTTGGTTCGTAACTCCGGCTTTTAAGGTTGATGAAATCGCAGATAAGACTGTCTCTTTCAAGTGTGCGGTTTATAATTATGCAACAGCAGCTGCTAATTCTAATTTGGAAGTTTACTTCTTGAAATTAGTGAATGGTAAGATGGAATCTAGTAAGCTGACAATTGATGGGATGCCTACAACTGATAACACATGGGTGCCATTGGAAGCTAAGTTGGATAGTTATGCAGGACAAACGGGTTTTGTTGGATTCAAATATACTAGTACAAGTAGCACAGAAGCTTTAAGCTATCGTTTAGATGATATTCAAGCAGGAAAAGGCCAAGGTGGTGGAGAAACCCCAGGAGAAGGTACAGAGTTATTAACTAATGGAGGATTTGAAAACTGGGCAGATGGATATCCGACAGGTTGGAAGTCTGCATCTACAGCAAGTAGTGCGACTCTTGAACAGTCTACTGATAAACGGAGTGGTGCTTCGTCCGTTTTGGTAAAGGGTGACCCACAAAGTAATAAGCGCCTAGGCAGTACAGAAATGACATTGAAGGCTGGTACTTATACTTTTAGTGCATATTTAAAAGCTGCAACAGCAGGAAGTACAGCAAGTGCAGCTTTAGGTTATGTACCAATTGGTGATGATGGTGTAATTGGTGGAAATGATTACAAGTATGGTGATTATGCCAATGATTTGACTAATGCTGATTGGGTGGTTAAAAGTTATACATTTACTTTATTAGAGCAGAAAAAGATATGTTTGCTTGTAATGAACTCGAAGAAACCTGGAGGAAATTTATTGGTTGATGATGCTAGTTTAAAAACGACAGATGGTGGAATCGTAGACGGTGGAGGAGTAGATCCGGAACCAGATCCAGAGCTGGATCCATACGAAAGTAATATAGCAATGCCTACTACTTCTGATTCTAAAGTCGATTTCTATTATAATTGTACTGTGAATGAATTTGCTAGTTTAAAGTTGGGAAAAAATGGCGTTGCTGGAACATGGACATCTGACGCTCTAGGGACTGTAAAAACAAAATTATCTTTTTATTCTGTTGCTTGGAGTGGTAAGAATGGTACAAGTCTAACTGTAGAAATTGTAGGTGGAGGTACTTTTGAAGGTGGTGAGGCTTCAAAGACGGTGAGTTTGATTGCGAATACAGGCTTTTCAGGTTCGGGAACTGCTTTTACAATTGTGCCCGTTACTGATACAGACTATCACGAATATACTTTAATTGGCATCACTGCTAATTCTAAGATTAAATTTTCGACAGACAAAGAACGTGGTGCAGTCTTTGGTGTCAAGCTGAAATGATAGTATTAGACTAGTATAACAAAAATATCTCAAAGGAGAAATTGAGTTTTCTCTTTGAGATATTTTTTCTTTTCCTCTTATACAGGAAATAGGGATATGTATCGTAGGTTATCATAAGAATTGAAATATGAAATATTTAGAAAAGTATCTTTTATTGAGTCTGTTGTGCATAAGCTTCTGTGCTTGTGATAAAGATGAAAACAACAACTCCAATAATTTTGCCACCGGTATCGTAGAACTCCCTGCCCTTCGCAATGGTGCAAACGATGTGTTTGTAACTCACTATACGACATTCAATGGACAGAAAGTAACCTCTTTCAGTATGGAATACGATAAGAGTAAGAAACATTCCCGTTGGATTGCATTTCGGTTTGACAATCAAACAAAACAGCAAAATGTGTCACGTAGTGATGAACCTTTTGATGCAGATCCGGCTATTGGTTCACAGTATCAACGTGTACAAGCAGATTTTGGAAAACAAGGTTATGACAGAGGACATCTTTGTGCTTCCGCCGACAGACTTTATTCACGTGAGGTAAATGAACAGACTTTTTATTACACTAATATGAGTCCTCAACGAAATAAATTTAATACAGGCATTTGGTTGACTTTGGAGGGACAAGTGCAATCATGGGGGCGTAGCTGTACAGCTTCAGATACTTTGTATGTAGTAAAAGGAGGAACGATTGATAAGGAAGATCAGATCAGAGGATATATTAGTAACGACCGTAGCAAGCCCATTCCTAGATATTATTATATGGCTTTGTTGTTTAAAAAAGGAGATTCATTCAAAGCGATCGCTTTTTGGATGGAGCATACCGACACTCCGAAATCAACAAAGTTAGTTGATTATGCATTATCAATAGACGAACTGGAAAAAAAGACAGGAATTGACTTCTTTCCGAATCTGAATGATAATTTAGAAAATGCGCTTGAGGCTACGTATTCAACAAAAGCGTGGCCGGGATTGGAATAAGATCACCACGTTAATAATAACAGTCTCTTTGTCAAGGCAGGGTATACTTCAGGATGCTACCACCCATTTCTCGATATTACGGGTTTTCTCACTGAAGTTAATTCCTATCTTGAATAGTTTGCGTCCATCCGCTTCGAAAGGCAGCGCATAGCGTTTGTTGTTAATCTGCTGCAAAGCCTCTTCTGCTGTTCCGTTTAGCTTGAATTCCATAATATAAATGAATTTGTCTGTTTGCAGAATGAGATCTACACGTCCGTTATTGGTGTGGTATTCCACTTTGGTATAGAAACCAACCAATTTGAAAACAATGAAAAGTACGTTCTCATAATGTAGTTCCTGCTCCCGGATTACTTCGTAAGTCGTATCGGCAAAGAAACTCTGCAGGCGGTGGAAGAAAGAATCATAATCTCCCGTTTCTACTTCACGGACGAATTTTTGAACTTCAAATGGGGATTCCACCTTATTCACATTCGCGTAAAAAGGAAGCAGAAAGCGAATGAATCCTTCTTCTACTTCACGGTTGGGGAAACCTAAACGGTATATGCCAAAACGTTCGTCATATCCTTTAATGGTGAGGTATCCGCTTTGGTAAATCACTGGAATCGGGTTGGTTGATTCGGAGTCGATGCTATTCAGTACTTGTGCATCAGTTTCTTCGTGTGCCATCCGTTCCAGATCATAATGATGCTTTTTTAGTAACTTAACCAGATAGGTAGGTGTCCCCGTCTCAAACCAATAACTGCCGAATTCTTTATATTTGAAAGCGTTGAGCAGACTAAACGGATTATATATACCGATAGAATTATGTGTAAAATGATAGCCATCATAATATTCTTTTAGTTTTGTACAGAGCTTGTCATACGACAAACCTTGCGTCTCTGCAAACTCATGAAGTTCGATATCTAAGTTTTCATGAAGCTCCTGATCGCTGACACCGCAGATTTCAACATAATCTTTTCGCATTGAGATGTCATCCAAATTATTCAAGTCGCTAAACACACTGACTTTGCCAAACTTTGTAACGCCGGTCAAGAACGCAAACTTTATATAGCCATCCATTGTTTTGAGTGCCCCATAGAAAGGTTTTAAAGTGTCCCGGAATTGTTTTTGCAATTTTTCGTTGCCGATGGCTTGCAACATGGGCTTATCATATTCATCTACCAAAATAACTACGCGTTGTCCTGCCTGCTTGCAGGCGCGTTCTATGATACCGGCAAAACGCAGGGAAAATGAGCGTTCGGATGGCTCGGCACCATAGAGCTTTTCCCATGCAGTCAACGATTTTTCGAGTATATTATCCAGACTTTCCGGCGTATCATATTTTTCGATATTAAGGTCCAGATGTAGTATCGGATATTTAATCCAATCCTTTTCCAACCTTTCTACAGCCAGTCCTGTAAACAGTTCTTTTTTTCCTTGAAAATAGGCTTCAAGAGTAGAGATGAGCAGACTCTTTCCGAAGCGGCGCGGGCGGCTTAAGAAATAGTAACTACCGGTTTTTACCATTTGATACATCAATGCCGTTTTATCAATATATAAATAGCCGTCATTACGAATCTTTTCGAAATTCTGTATGCCAATGGGATAAATTTTAGTGCTCATATACTCCGGTTTTATAAATCAATTACACAAAGGTAATAAATTTCCGGGTACTTCATTGCTTTTAAAAAGAGGAAAGTATAAGTATAGTTGCTTTTAACTGAATGAAGTGTAGAAAACAGTCATACTGTATACATTAACTTCCCGTTTCCAGGCGGGGAACTGTCGTTTCCGGCATTAGAAATTACAATTTCCACGGTAGGAAACGAGAGTTTCTAAGGCGGGACACTACAGTTTCTACGTAAGGATACTGTCGTTTCCCCGTAGAGACTGTACTGTACTGGATTTAGTTGACAACTTCGTTTGTTATACCTAAGTTAGTTAAC